>NZ_DBHKXY010000040.1:0-20439 GCF_057315495.1 Eikenella sp. | reverse complement strand
ATCCCAGCGGCAAGCTGCACATGGGGCATGTGCGCAACTACACCATCGGCGACGTGCGCAGCCGTTTCAAAAAAATGCAGGGGTTCAACGTGTTGCAGCCGATGGGTTGGGACGCGTTCGGCATGCCCGCTGAAAATGCGGCGATTAACCACCAAGTCGCGCCGTCCAAATGGACGTATGAAAACATTGCCTATATGCGCAAGCAGTTGCAGAGCTTGGGCTTTGCGCTGGATTGGGAGCGCGAAATCGCCACCTGCCGCCCCGAATACTACCGCTGGGAGCAGCTTCTGTTTACCAAGCTGTTTGAAAAAGGCATTGTGTACAATAAGTTGGGCACGGTGAACTGGGACCCGGTCGACCAGACCGTGCTGGCCAACGAGCAGGTGATTGACGGACGCGGCTGGCGTTCCGGCGCGCTGGTGGAAAAGCGCGAAATCCCGATGTACTACTTCAAAATCACCGATTACGCCGAGCAGCTGCTGGCGGATTTGGACGGCTTGGACTGGCCGGAGCAGGTGAAAACCATGCAGCGCAACTGGATTGGCAAATCGCGCGGCATGACGGTACGTTTTCAGGTAGCCGCCGACAGCCGCGAAGGGCTGCCGGAAAGCCACCGCGAGTTTGTGCAGGTGTACACCACCCGCCCCGACACGCTGATGGGCGCGACGTATGTGGCCGTGGCTGCCGAGCATCCGTTGGCCGCTGCTGCAGCCGAAAAGCAGCCTGCACTGCAAACGTTTATCGCCGAATGCAAGGCGGGCAGCGTGGCGGAAGCCGATATGGCGACCATGGAGAAAAAAGGTATGCCCACCGGCCGCTTCGTCATCAACCCGCTCAACGGCGAGCGGCTGGAAGTGTGGGTGGCGAACTATGTGCTGTGGGGCTATGGCGACGGCGCAGTGATGGCGGTGCCTGCGCACGACGAGCGCGATTTTGCCTTTGCCAAACAATATCATCTGCCGATTAAACAAGTGATTAGCGTGGACGGCCAGCCGTTCGACACCGCCGCTTGGCAGGACTGGTATGCCGACAAAGAAAATGGCGTGCTGGTAAACAGCAACGAATTCAATGGCTTGAATTTTCAGGCTGCCTTCGATGCCATTGCCGCCAAGTTGCAGGCTGCTTCTGCGGGCGAGCCGAAAACGCAATACCGCCTGCGCGACTGGGGCATTTCGCGCCAACGCTATTGGGGCTGCCCCGTGCCGATTATCCATTGCGATACCTGCGGCGATGTGCCCGTGCCGGCAAAAGATTTGCCCGTGGTGCTGCCTGAAAATGTCGTGCCCGACGGCGCAGGTTCGCCGCTGGCCAAAATGCCCGAATTTTACGAAACCACCTGCCCGAAATGCGGCGGCGCGGCCAAGCGCGAAACCGACACCATGGACACGTTTGTGGAATCGAGCTGGTACCAGTTCCGCTATATGTCGCCGCGCGACGACGCGCACATGGTGGCGCCCGAAGCCGCAGCGTATTGGGGGCAGGCCGACCAGTATATCGGCGGTATCGAGCACGCGATTCTGCACCTGTTGTATGCCCGTTTCTTCACCAAACTGATGAACGATGAAGGCATCGTGTCCGTGCGTGAGCCGTTCAAGCAATTGCTCACACAGGGTATGGTGCTGGCGGCGACGTATTACCGCGAAAGCGCGGACGGCAAAAAAACCTGGTTCAATCCCGCTGAAGTGCGTGTGCAGACCGACGACAAAGGCCGCCCCGTGTCCGCCGTGCTGGAAGCGGACGGGCAGCCCGTGGTCATCGGCGGCGTGGAAAAAATGTCCAAATCCAAAAACAACGGCGTGGATCCGCAGCAAATCATCGATGCCTACGGCGCGGACACCGCCCGCCTGTTTATGATGTTCGCCAGCCCGCCCGAGCAGTCGCTGGAATGGTCGGACGCAGGCGTGGAAGGCGCGCACCGCTTCCTGCGCCGCCTGTGGCGCACCGTGTATGAGTTCGAACAGGGCGGCACGGCCGCAGTGTTTGCAGGTAGCCACAACTCACTTTCAGGTAGCCTGAAAGAGTTGCGCTTCAAGCTGCACAGCACCATCGCCAAAGTAACGGACGACTACGACCGCCGCCAGCAGTTCAACACCGCCATCGCCGCTGTGATGGAGCTGCTGAACCAGTATGATGCCACCGCCAAAAACGGTGCATTCGCCGAAGCACACGGCCGCGAAGTGGCGCAGGAGACTCTCGAAACCGTACTACTTCTGCTGTGGCCCATTGTGCCGCATATTTGCGAAAACCTGTGGGAGCAGCTGCGTGAGGGCGGCAATGTGTGGCAGCAGCCCTGGCCGAAAGCCGATCCCGCCGCGCTGGTGCAAACCGAGATGGAGATGATGGTGCAGGTAAACGGCAAACTGCGCGATAAAATCACTGTTCCTGCCGAGGCCGACAAAGCCACCATCGAAGCTGCCGCCCTTGCCACCGCCGGCGCACAGAAGTTTATGGAAGGCAAAGCACCGAAGAAAATCATCGTGGTGCCGAAACGGCTGGTGAATATCGTGGTGTAAGGCCGTTTGGCTGAATAAAGGCTACCTGAAAACCAATTTGGCTTGTTCAGGTAGCCTCAGCCGGCAAACAGATCGATACTAGCCCAACCGAATTCTGCAAGTCATACGACAGGCAATTAGAGGAGATTGCTCGGCATTATTTGCAGCCGTGAGCAACACAAAAGGCTACCTGAAATTTTCAGGTAGCCTTTTCCCAATCGGGCGATGCGGCTTACATCAGTTATACGGGTTGTGCACGCTGCGCACCAAATCTTGCAGGAATTCGCGCACTTGTTTTTCGCTGCAGCCCATCAGTAGGGCGTCTTCGAAGGTATCTTGTGCGAGCTGGTAGAGTTCTTGCATGTTTTCCTGCATCACTTTCACTTTTTCGGTGCACGATACGATGCTGCCGTCGTCGCTGTGCCATTTGGGCAGGGTGGGCATATTCATGATGCAGGCCTTTAGCGGGTGAAGCGGGTGGAGCGGTCTACCCGGCGGGCGGTGATGTAGCGGTTTTCCCAGTAGGTGCCGTTCATGCTGGTGATTTCGATGTCGCGGCCGGTGCGCGGGGCGTGGATGAAGCGGTCGTTGCCGATATACATACCGACGTGGGAAACACGGCCGCCACCGCCGAAAAATACCATGTCGCCGGGTTTGAGATTGGCACGGTCTACCTGCTGGCCTACGGTGGCCATCTCGGCGGAGGTGCGCGGCAGGGTAATGCCCATGCTGCGTTTGAAGATGTATTGCATGAAGCCGCTGCAATCGAGGCCTTGGGTGGGGGAGTTGCCACCGAAGCGGTAGGAGAGGCCGATGAGGCTCATGGCGTTCATGATGAGGTCGCCGGCTTCGTCTTGGCTGCCGGAGGAGGAGCGGTTGCCGGAAGATGAAGATTGTCGGCTGGATGCGGGGGCATTGTTGCTGTGGTTGGTGCGTTCGCGGATCAGACGCTCGAGTGCGTCGTTATCCAATCCTTCCGGGGCAGCGTATGCGGCGGGAGCGAGGCCGAAAGCAAGGGCGGCCAGGGCGCAGAGGGTTGCTTGTTTTATCCACTTCATCAATCTGAAACTTTCTTGTTTTGCCCATGTTATAGCATAGTGCGGTAAGGCACGGCAATGTGTTTGGCCGGGCAGTGTGCAATAGGGGCAGTTTGTGCGCACCGGTGGGCGCGTATGTTATGCTGTGTATCTATTTGTGCGGACACTGGTTCCGCTAGGGGGCTGTATGGTTAGATCTGCCATGCCCGCTTTGGGCGATATCAATCGTTTGCGTCAAATCGTGGCCACGCTGGCGCGGCACGGTTTGGGCGGTTTTCTCAGCCGGATTAAGCTGAACCGGGCTTCTTGGCTCGGCGGCTCGGCAGCGCAGGAAGATGCTGGTGGGTTGAGCACGGCGCATCGTTTCCGGCTGGCGTTTGAGGAGCTGGGGCCAACCTTTATCAAGCTCGGCCAGATTTTGGCCACCCGGGTTGATATTTTCAACGCCGAATGGATTGAGGAATTCGAGCATCTGCAAAGCAGCGCGAATCCCTTACCTTTCGAGGCGATTCTCTCTTTGCTCACCGAGCAGCTGGGTTGCCCGCCGGAGCAGGTGTTCCAACACATCGACAGCGAGCCTTTAGGCAGTGCCTCCATCGCACAGGTGCACCGCGCGGTGCTGCTCGATGGCAGCGAGGTGGCGGTAAAGGTACGCCGGCCGGATATCGAACCGCTGATTCGGGCAGATTTGCGTATTCTAACCCATCTGGCACAGCTCACCGAATCGGAAATGCCGGAAACCCGCCGCTATCAGCCGGTGCAGATGGTGCAATATTTTGCCAAAAGCCTGGCCAGGGAAACCGATTTGCTGGCCGAAATGCGCCATTTGCAGCGGTTTGCCACATTGTATGCCAACCATCCGGCAGTGCATATTCCCAAGGTCTATCCCGAATACAGCAACCGGCAGGTGCTGGTGCAGGAGTACGTGGCTGCCACCCTGCTGAAAGATACCGACATCGAATTGCTGGGCACCGAAGAGCGGCATATTCTGGCCTGCCGCATCACCGACGTGCTGCTCGATATGATACTGGGGCAGGGCCTGTTTCATGCTGATCCGCACCCGGGCAATATCTTTATTTATCCCGATTTGCGTATCGGCCTGATCGACTTCGGTATGACAGGCTACCTGAATCCGGTGCGCCGGCAGGAAATCAATGCGCTGATTGAAGCCCTTATCCACCGTGATCCGTTTGCCGTGCAATATATCCTGAGCAACTGGGCACAGGGCGATATTCCCGATGAAGACCTGCTCGGCGCCGACGTGATGGAAATGCTGCTCGACTACGAACACACCGCCGTGCGCGATTTGCGCGTCAGCCAGGTGATTAACGATTTAACCCGCATCATGCGCGAGCACGAGCTGGCCTTGCCGGGCGATTTGGTGATGCTGTTCAAAGCCCTGCTCACCCTTGAAGGCGTGGTGAAACGGCTGGATGGCAGCTTCCAACTGCTGGAGCACGCCAAACCGATTGTGCAGAAAGTGATCCGCCAGCGCCTTTCGCCACAGCAACTTTGGCGCAGAAGCCGCACGCAAAGCCGTATGCTGGGGCAGATGCTGGGCGAGTTGCCTAAAAACCTGCTGCGCCTCAACCGCAATCTGCAAAGCGGCCGGCTAAACGTGAACCTGGATTTGAAACGCCTCGACAGCTTGAACCGGCACTTGGAATACAGCGCTAACCGGCTGACTATGGGCATGGTAACGGCGGCGTTGATTATCGGTTCATCCATCCTGCTTAGCAGCAATATCGGTCCGAAGCTGTTTGGCTTGTCGTTTGTGGGCTTCCTCGGCTATCTCTTGGCCTTTGCCAACAGCCTGTGGATTATCTGGTCTATCTGGCGTTCGGGCAAACATTAAAACAAAACTTTTCAAGCGCGTAAAAAAGTGTATGGCAAATAGTGGCGGCAACGAGGAGAAGATGGGCGGCAGGCAAACTCTTCATATCGGATGGCCAAAGCACATCATTCCCTACAGCATAGGCTCACTTTGCCACATTACCCCTATTGCCCATGGTTCCCTACCTGGCAGGGAAAATAGCTATGGCTGTAATCAGAAGGCTACCTGAAAAACCATTTTCAGGTAGCCTTCTTGCCTCTGCGGCACTAAACCGCATTAAATCTCAACACATCACATGCACCACATGCGTGGCCAAGCCGCCGGTGGAGGTTTCGCGGTATTTCCGGTTCATGTCTTTACCGGTTTCATACATGGTTTTGATTACCTCGTCCAGCGACACCACCGGCTCGGTGGTACGTTGCAGCGCCATGCGCGAGGCGTTGATGGCCTTGATGGAGGAAATGGCGTTGCGCTCGATGCACGGCACCTGCACTTGTCCGCCCACCGGGTCGCAAGTGAGGCCAAGATGGTGCTCCATGGCGATTTCGGCGGCAATACATACTTGTTCGACAGTGCCGCCTTGAATCTCGGTCAGCCCGGCAGCGGCCATGGAGCAGGCCACGCCCACTTCGCCTTGGCAGCCTACTTCCGCGCCGGAAATGGAGGCATTCATTTTATACAGGCTGCCGATGGCGCTGGCCGTGATTAAATAACGCAGGATGTGTTCGCCATCGGCTTTGAAAATAAAGTGGTCGTAGTAGGCCAACATGGTGGGCACGATACCGCAGGCGCCGTTGGTGGGCGCGGTAACCACCCGTCCGCCCGCCGCGTTTTCTTCGTTGACCGCGAAGGCCACCATATTTACCCAATCCACCGCGGCCATCGGGTCTCTCTCGTTTAGCCCGTTTTTCTCAAACTGCTTGCGCGAGAGCGGTGCGCGCCGTGGTATTCGCATAGGGCCGGGCAGCACACCTTCGGCGTGCAAGCCACGCTGGATACAATCGCTCATGGTCTGCCATACAGAGCGTACATAGTCGCGCACTTCCTGATCCGGCCGCAGGGCGCATTCGTTGCGGAACATCAATTCGGAGAGGGTGAGATTATGCTCGTTGCACTGGCGGATGAGATCTTCAGCATTGGTGTAGGGATAGGGCACATTCACCGGGGCAGATTGCTTGCCGCTGTCGGCAAATTGTTTTTCAGTCACCACAAAACCGCCGCCGATGGAGTAAAACACTTCCTGCACCACCAACTCATCACCGATATAGGCTTCTAAGCGCATACCGTTTTCATGCAGCGGCAGGAAGGATGAATGGAACACGAAATCGTGTTCGTAGTCGAAAGGGGTATGGTGGCCGCCAATATCAGGGAGGGTTTTGTTGCGCAATACTTGCTCGATGAATTTAGGGAAGGCGGTGGTGTCTACCGTATCCGGCTCATAGCCCGCCAAGCCGCCGATGATGGCGTGGTCTGTGCCGTGGCCTTTGCCGGTAAATGAGAGCGAGCCATACACATGGGCGCTAAAGCGGGTAATCTTATCTAGCAGCCCCTGTTCGATAAGCTGTTGGCGAAACAGTACGCCGGCACGCATCGGCCCCACAGTATGTGAACTAGACGGGCCGATACCAATTTTGAACATGTCGAAAATACTGATCATTTTTTCCACCCCTTTAATTCATAGTGGGCCAACCAGAATCAGAACAAGGCGGCCGGCTGCAAATAATACATATACACAGCATGGGGAGCCAATACCTTACTGATTTGAAGTTAATCCACTATAGTTATTCAACTTTTCGTATCGATCAATATCTTACCAAATCTGCCCGTGGCAGCATAGGGTGTACCGCTGTGTGCCGAGCAGCGCGAATGCAGTTTTCCCTTGAATAATGCTGGACAAGTTGCCGCTACCTAGGCAAAATGCGCACATTGCCTGTTTGATGCAGCAAGGATGTTGTGGGAAAGTGTAAGAAGCTTGGGCAATATTTTTTGTGATGCATACTGCATAATTGTACAAAAACAGTGCAGTATGGCTAGCTATTTATTTTTAATCAACTACATTATTTAGAGGTTAATATGCCACAAACGTTGATTCAAGTGTCCGGTATGAAGAACAAAACGGATGGGGACCGCTTGGTTTTGAAGGGTGAAACTGTTGCGGGTGTGAGAATGGTGAATGCCAATCATGACGACGGCCGCGTAGTGATTACACACGGTGATGGCTTCGACATTGAAGCATTCAAAGCCGCCCTCTCGGCAGAAGGTTTTACCGTGGCATAACCGTATCGGTCAAACAACCACAAACGGCTTCCGCAAAGGAAGCCGTTTTGCTTTTTCAGGTAGCCCTTTGCAGTGAGGCTACCTGAAAATTGTCTGCACGCGCTAATCAAACAAATCCTGCTGCCCGGTACGCTGCGGCAACACCTGTGCCTTGGCCGTGCCGGTTTCAAAATGCAGCTGCAGCACCTGCCCGCTGTGCAGTCTGCCCGCATCGCGCACCACTTTGCCCGTGCGGTCGGTAATCACGCTATAGCCGCGCGACAGCGTATGCTGCGGCGAGAGAGCTTCCAAAATGCCCGCCTGCTTTTGGCACTGCGCCTGCTTTTGCGCCAAGAGCGCGGCTATATGGCGGTTGAGCTGGACAGTCTGCGCTTGTAGCTGTCGAGCAGCAGTGTGCACTGGTGGCCTACTGCGGCGGCACAGCTCGGCCAAGTAGGCCAGCTGCTCCTGTTTGCGGCGCAGGTGGCGCAGCATATGGTCGGCCAGCATTTGGCGGCTGCGCAACAAACCGGCTTGTTGTTCCTGCCATTTCTGGCGCGGGTGGCGCAACTGCGCGGCATGCCAATCGAGCCGTTGCGCCGCGTCTGTGTAGCGCCGTTGCAGCGTGTGGCGCATATGGCTGTGCAGGCGGCACATTTTGTCCAGCTGTTCCGCGCGGTTCGGGCTGGCCAGCTCGGCGGCGGCGGTGGGCGTGGGTGCGCGCACGTCGGCGGCGAAATCCGTGAGCGTGAAATCCGTTTCGTGCCCCACCCCGCTCACCACTGGAATCGGGCAAGCCGCCACCGCGCGCACCGCCGCCTCTTCGTTAAACGCCCACAAATCCTCAATGCTGCCCCCGCCACGGCACACAATCAACACATCTGCCTGCGCGTGTTCTGCCGCCGCCGCAATGGCTGAGGCTACCTGAAACTCGCTGCCCGCGCCCTGCACCACCGTGGGATACACCACCACGCGCACATCCGGCGCCCGCCGCCGCAACGTGGTGACCACATCGCGCAATGCCGCCGCCGCCAGGCTGGTGACCACGCCGATACACTGCGGCGCAGCGGGCAACGGCCGTTTGCGTGCCGCATCGAACAAACCTTCTGCCTGTAGGCGCTGCTTCAGCCGTTCATACGCCTCAAACAGCTGCCCCAGCCCCTTGCGCCGCACTTCCCGCACATTAATCTGAAACTCCCCACGCGCCTCATACAGCGTAATTTTGCCCAACACCTCTACTTCCTCGCCCTCGCGCAACAGCACGGCCAGCGAGCGGACGGCATGCTTAAACAAAGTGCAGCGCACCTGGGCGCGTTGGTCTTTTAAAACAAAATAATAGTGCCCGCTCGCCGCTTTCACCAAATTCGACACTTCGCCGCCCACCCACAGCCCGGCGAGCTGGTCTTCCAGCAGATTTTTAGCCAAATGGTTTAGCTCGGAAACAGAAAGCGCGGCGGGGGCGAATAGGTCGGACATGGCAGGATAGCGAGACAATAAACAAAGGCGGCATTATACAAGGGGAAGGCTACCTGAAAAATCGGGCGGATAGATTTTCAGGTAGCCTTCATCGCCCTAAAGGCTACCTGAAAACGGATACAGCACGTTGTGCCCAAACAGCACGCACATTTTTCAGGTAGCCTTTCCCTGCCCGGCAATATGTTAAAATACGCCGTTTTCAATTCGGATTTTCCGCCATGTCCAATATTCCAGACCAAGTGCGCCGCCGCCGCACGTTTGCCATCATCTCCCACCCTGATGCGGGTAAAACCACGCTGACTGAAAAACTGCTGCTGTTTTCAGGTGCGATTCAAAGCGCGGGCACGGTAAAGGGCAAGAAAACCGGCAAATTCGCCACCTCCGACTGGATGGAGATTGAGAAGCAGCGCGGCATTTCCGTGGCATCCAGCGTGATGCAGTTTGACTACCACGACCACACCGTCAACCTGCTGGACACCCCCGGCCACCAAGACTTCTCCGAAGACACCTACCGCGTTTTGACCGCCGTGGACAGCGCATTGATGGTCATCGACGCGGCAAAAGGCGTGGAAGCGCAAACCATCAAACTCTTGAACGTCTGCCGCCTGCGCAATACGCCGATTGTCACGTTCATGAACAAATACGACCGCGAAGTGCGCGATTCTTTGGAATTGTTGGACGAAGTGGAAAATATTTTAAAAATCCGCTGCGCGCCCGTTACTTGGCCGATCGGCATGGGCAAAAACTTTAAGGGCGTGTACCACATCCTGAACGACGAAATCTATCTCTTTGAAGCCGGCGGCGAACGCCTGCCGCACGAATTCGACATCATCAAAGGCATCGACAATCCTGAATTGGAACAACGCTTTCCGTTGGAAATCCAACAGCTGCGCGACGAAATCGAATTGGTGCAGGCTGCTTCCAACGAGTTCAATCTCGACGAATTTCTCGCCGGCGAACTCACGCCCGTGTTCTTCGGCTCTGCGATTAACAACTTCGGTATTCAGGAAATCCTCAATTCATTGATTGAATGGGCGCCTGCGCCGAAACCGCGCGATGCGACCGTACGCATGGTCGAGCCGGACGAGCCGAAGTTCTCCGGATTTATCTTCAAGATCCAAGCCAATATGGATCCGAAACACCGCGACCGTATCGCCTTCTTACGCGTCTGCTCCGGTAAATTCGAGCGCGGCATGAAGATGAAACACCTGCGCATCAACCGCGAAATCGCCGCCTCCAGCGTGGTCACCTTCATGTCGCACGACCGCGAGCTGGTGGAAGAAGCCTACGCAGGCGACATCATCGGTATCCCGAACCACGGCAACATCCAAATCGGCGACAGCTTCTCCGAAGGCGAACAACTGGCATTTACCGGCATCCCATTCTTCGCGCCCGAACTGTTCCGCAGCGTTCGCATCAAAAACCCGCTGAAAATCAAGCAACTGCAAAAAGGTTTGCAACAGCTCGGCGAAGAAGGCGCGGTACAGGTTTTCAAACCGATGAGCGGCGCGGATTTGATTTTGGGCGCGGTCGGCGTGTTGCAGTTTGAAGTCGTTACCTCGCGCCTCTCCAACGAATACGGCGTGGAAGCCGTGTTCGACAGCGCATCCATCTGGTCGGCGCGCTGGGTATCGTGCGAAGACAAGAAAAAGCTGGCGGAATTTGAAAAAGCCAATGCGGGCAATCTGGCGATAGACGCAGGCGGCAATTTGGCGTATCTTGCCCCCAACCGCGTGAATTTGAACCTGACGCAGGAACGCTGGCCGGATATTGTGTTCCATGAAACCAGGGAACATGCGGCGAAGCTGAGTTGATAAAGAGGCTACCTGAAAAGTTAGGTGGTCATGTTTTAACTGTGTTAAAGCTGCGCTTTCAGGTAGCCTGAAACCGGATGGAAAAAGTGGAATGGCTTGGTTTGAGTTTGAAGAGGAAGAATGGGAGCAGTTGAACAAACTGGCGCTGGTAGTAGCGCTAGTGTGGGTGGCATTGCTGCTGCTTACCCGGCCCCTGGTATGGAAGGCGGATGCTTCGAAGCTGGCTATGGTGGTTTTGTGTTGTTGGCGGTAGCTTGTGTGCGTTGGTTTTTCCGCTGGCCGGCGGGAGAAAAACAGAGTTTGAGCAGCGGCGGGCAGTTTAGAGGCAGAATGTCGAGCGTGATGTGGGGAGTGTTGCTGGCTGGTGTGCTGACAAAGGTGGTGGTGAATGGTGTGGTGCTTGCTTCGCTGCTGCCGATGGAACCAATGGTACGGCAAGCCAAGCTGTTGGATACACGGGGGAGCCGGAATGGTTTTAATACATGGGTGTTGGAACTGGAAGACGGCACGCGTTTTGATGTGGAATATGCCTTTTTGAGGAGTGTACCAAAGAGCTTGGTGGGGCAGACGGTGCGGATAAAGATACAGGAGAACCGGCTGGGTTATTATGTGCGGCCGGAGTAGAAAAATAGATAGGAAAAGGCTACCTGAAAATTTTCAGGTAGCCTTTTTCAATACGATGGGTATAGCAGGAATAAGCCCGGCAAGCTGTTAATCCGGTGCAGCTGTCGGGTTTATTCTTGTTAAGTCAGGAAGAAATATGCCCAAGCCGATACCACGATGATGGATAGGATATTCAGCAGGAAACCAACCTGCATCATTTCTTTCTGCTTAATCAGCCCCGAGCCGAACACAATCGCATTGGGCGGCGTGGCCACGGGCAACATAAAGGCACAAGACGCACCGATGCCGATAATCAGCACCAACACTTCCTGATTCATGCCCATTTTGGCGGCAATGGTGGCGAATACCGGTACCAGTAGCGCGGCGGAGGCGGTGTTGCTGGTGAATTCGGTGAGGAAGATAATGAACGTGGCCACCACCAAGATAATGACCAAGGGAGAAGCATGGCCGAAAGATGCCGCTACTTCATTACCCAAAGCGGCAGAAGCGCCGGATTTTTCCATTAATACGGAAAGGGTGATGCCGCCGCCGAACAGCATCAGCGTACCCCAGTCGGTGTTGCGGGCCACTTCGCGCCAGCTCACCACACCAAACATCACTACGGCCACTGCCGCCACCATGGCGATGAAGCTGTCGATCGATTTGATGCCGGTGGCTTTGCCCAGCTCCCCGCCAAAAATCCAGCACAGGGCGGTAACCACGAAAATGATGACGGTAATCACGCGGTGCAAGGTCCACGGAATATCTTCTTTTTGTTGGACATCCACTTTTTCGGCAAAGTTCGGTTTCAACACCACAAACAGGGAAAACAGCATCAGGGGCAGCAGCACCAGCATCATCGGCAGGCCGTGCTTCATCCAGCCGGCGAAGTCCAAATTGAGCGCTTTGGCGGCAATTGCATTGGGCGGAGAGCCCACCAGCGTGCCCAAGCCGCCGATGCTGGCACAGTAGGCAATGCCCAGCAGTACGAATACATAGGTTTTGCGGTCTTTTTCCTTATCGACGTGCCCCATCAGCCCCATGGCCAACGGCAGCATCATCGCGGCGGTGGCGGTATTGCTGATCCACATGGAAAGGCCGGTGGTAACGGCAAACACCATCATCACCGCCGCCAGCATATTGCCGCGCGAGAGCGAAATCACCAGCATGGCGATTTTTCTATCCAGCCGCTGCACGTGCATGGCTGCCGCCAGCGCGAAGCCGCCGAAAAACACATAAATAATCGGATCGGAAAAGCCGGCAAAGGCTTCTTTGGTGCCCATATCCGGAATTTTGAAGAAAATCGCTAATAGTGGCACCGTAAGCGCGGTAACGGTGATGTGCACCGCTTCGGTAAACCATAAAATGGCCACAAACAGCAAAATAGTCAGCCCGGCATTGGGATAATGCTCATAGGGCAGAATTTGGTAGGCAATAGCAGATATCACGGCCGCAATAATGGCGATGATCAGCCCGCGAAAGCTGGTTACTGGTATTTGCGCACTTTGCAGCTCAAAGTTTTCTGGCAAATTGGTTTGGCTTGGGTTCTCTCGGAAGTTCATGAATCCGTCTCCATAAAGTTTGGTTAAGCTTTATCTTCACATTCTTTATTGTTGCGACCATGAGCGTGTGTGCACTCACGGCGGCAGAATAAGAGCTGGTAAAGGTTCTGTCAATTATTGATACTTTTGTTTTAATCTATTTATATATTTGTATATCAACCTGACTGCTGAACAGGCTACCTGAAAAAAGGCTACCTGAAAGGATCATTTTGCCGAAACTTCGCTGCACTGAGCTTTCAGGTAGCCTATAATCCGCGCCGTTCCCGCCACTTAAACGCATCCATCATGAGCCACACCGAATCCCCATCCGAAACCCAAACCCAAGCCGAAACCGAAACTTGTTTCCACTGCGGCCTGCCCGTGTCGCGCGGTTTGGATTTGCTGATTGAATTTGAAGGCGCGAGCCATCCGGCTTGTTGCGCGGGCTGTCAGGCGGTGGCGCAGAGCATTATTGCCGCCGGGCTGGGTAGCTACTACCACCGCCGCACGGCGGAGGCGGAGCAGGCGGTGTTGCTGCCGCCGGAAGTGTTGGAACAGCTGAAGCTATATGACCTGCCGGACGTGCAGGCGGAATTTGTGGAAGTGAAGGCGGAAAACGAGCGCGAGGCGGTGCTGATGCTGGGCGGGGTGACTTGTGCGGCCTGCGTGTGGCTGATTGAGCAGCAGCTTTTGCGGCTTTCAGGCGTGCTGCGTGCGGAAATCAACTACAGCACGTTGCGCGCGCGGGTGGCGTGGGACTGCTCGCAGGTGGCGCTGTCGGACATTTTGCTGAGGGTGCGTCAGAGCGGCTACGAGGCTTCGCCTTATGACGCGCAGCGGATGGAAACGCAGGCGGCGGCGGAGCGCAAGCAGGCGCTCACGCGCTTGTGGGTGGCCGGGCTGGCCATGATGCAGGTGATGATGTATGTGGTGCCCACTTATCTGCATGCGGGAGAAATCGAGCCGCGTTTTTTGTGGATGCTGCATTGGGCGAGCATGATTCTCACGTTGCCGGTGTTGCTGTATTCGGCGGTGCCGTTTTTCAAAGGGGCGTGGCGCGATTGGAAAAACCGCCGCGCGGGCATGGATACGCCGGTGGCGATTTCGATTGCGGCGGCGTTTTCAGGTAGCCTTTGGGCGCTGTTTCAGGGGCGGGAAGAGGGGATTTATTTCGATTCGGTGTCGATGTTTGTGTTCCTGCTGTTGGGCGGGCGCTATTTGGAACAGCTGGCGCGGCGCAAGGCGGGCGATGCGGCCGAGCGGCTGGTGAAGCTAGTGCCGGCGTTTTGCCACCGGCTGCCGGATTATCCGGATACGGCGCAGGTGGAAGAGGCGGTGGTGGCGCGGCTTTCCGGCGGCGAAGTGCTGCTGGTGAAGCCGGGCGAGGTGCTGCCGGCAGACGGGGTGGTGCTGGAAGGAGAGAGCGAGGCGAACGAGGCCATGCTCAGCGGCGAGAGCCTGCCCGTGCCGAAAGCAGCGGGCGATGCGGTAACCGCCGGCACGCTTAATGGCGGCAGCCCGCTGATTATCCGGGTGGAGCAGGCGGGCAGCCAAACGCGGCTGTCGCACATTGTGCGCCTGCTGGATCGGGCTTTGGCGGAAAAGCCGCACATGGTGGAGCTGGCCGACCGCTACGCGGCTTGGTTTGTGGGCGCGCTTTTGCTGCTGGGCGTGCTGGTGTTTGCGGGTTGGACTTGGTATGCCGATGTGCAAACTGCGCTGTGGATTACCGTGTCGCTCTTGGTGGCCACCTGCCCGTGCGCCTTATCGCTGGCCACGCCTGCCGCGCTGGCGGCTTCCACCGGTCACTTGGCGGGCGAGGGCGTGCTTATCAGCCGCGGGCACAGTTTGGAAACCTTGGCGCGGATCGACACCGTGGTGCTCGATAAAACCGGTACGCTCACCACCGGCCAGCCGGCCGTGTGCGCCGTGCACACCGCCGAAGGCATCAGCCAAGAGTTGGCCGTAGCGCTGGCGCAGCTGCTGGAACGGCAGAGCGAACACCCCGCCGCCCGCGCCATTGCTAATCTGCCGCCCGCCACGTTGGCGCTGGAGGCGGAAAACTATTTAAACCGCGCCGGGCACGGCATCAGCGCGCAAGTGCGGCATGAAGGGCGGCTGGAACAATGGCGCATCGGCCGTTTGGATTATGTGGCTGAACTTTCGGGCAGGCTACCTGAAAGTTTGCAGGCCGAGCATGCCGGCGGCGCGGTGTATTTGGGCAGCGCAGCCGGCTTTGCCGCCGTGTTCCTGCTGCAAGACCAAGCCAAACCCGAAGTGCCTGCCATGCTGGCCGAATGGAAACGCCAGGGCTTGAGCCTGCACCTGCTCAGCGGCGACAGGCAGGCCGCAGCCGATGCCGTGGCAGCCGCTTTGCCGCTGGATGCGGTGCGCGCTGAAGCCACGCCGGAAGACAAGCTGGCTTATGTGCAGGATTTGCAGGCGAAAGGGCATAAAGTGCTGATGGTGGGCGACGGCATCAACGATGCACCCGTGCTGGCGCAGGCCGATGTGTCGGTGGCCGTGGCCGAAGGCGCCGACGTGGCACGCGAAGGGGCGGATGTGTTGCTGCTCAACGGCAATATGCGCACGCTGCCCTACCTCACCACCCAAGCCAAACGCACCGCGTGGATTGTGCGCGAAAACCTGTGGTGGGCGGCCGGCTACAACCTGATTATGGTACCGCTGGCAGCGGCGGGCTTCGTAACGCCGTGGGTAGCCGCGCTGGGCATGAGCCTGAGCTCGCTCCTGGTTTCCGCCAACGCCTTGCGCCTGCTGCGTCGGGCGAAATAGGGGAAGGCGGCTACCTGAAAGCACGGTTTGGCAAGTATAGTGAATTAACAAAAACCAGTACAGCGTTGGCTCGCCTTGTCGTAACGTGTGTACTGTCTGCGGCTCGCCGCCTTGTCCTGATTTTTGTTAATCCACTATATTTTCCCGGGCGGCATTTCAGGTAGCCTTTTTGTTTGGCGCTGGGGCGGCGTTGCCGCGCCGATGCTTTTTTGGGTTTCAGGTAGCACGAACTGGATTTTCAGGTAGCCCGCAAGTTTGTAGATTGGGCTGCACGGCCTGTTTTTTAAAACAGCACCACTTCCAGCGATACGCTGTGGTCAAACGGTTTGCCGGCAAACAGGCGGCGGTCGCCTTTGGGGCGGTAGGCGAAGTTCAGCGTGTGCTGGGTGTAGTAGCGGTAGTCGCTGTAAAAACGCGCGTGTCGGCCGTTGAGTCGCAGTTGGGCGGTTTGGCCGGGCGAGAGGGTAAACAGGCTGCGCTTGGGGCGCGGGGGCTCGCCGTAGAAACCGTTGTCGTCCAGCCGGATTTGCAGGGCTTGGCTTTCTTGGCAAAAATGCAGGCTTTGGAAGTGTTCGGGCAGGCTGGCGAAGGTTTGAAACTGGCTCTCTTCGGGCTCAAAACGGCCGCTGTGCCAAGGATGTTCGGTGTAGGCCTGGGTGTGGACGGCAAAACCGGATGCGTCCAGCCAGGTGTCGGGCAGGGGCAGCACGCGCGGCAGGCTGTTGCGGCGGGTGGCGTGTTTGGCGGGGCGGCTTTGGGGCGTGTGCCATTTCACGGAGATGATTTGGAGGGTGAGCATGGTGCGGCGGGATGGGTTGCGGGCTTCGGATTGTGCCACAGTTTGGCAGGCAGGGCTTGGGCTACCTGAAAGCCCTGCTTCAAGCAAGCTAAAACGCGCCCTTTGCTGCAAATGTGAGTTTCGCTATATTGCTGCTGCGTTATTCGCAATATTTTCAGGTAGCCTTTCAGCGGGTATATCCTAACCGAAAGGCTACCTGAAAATATTTGGCTGGTTGAGGATTGGATTAGCTGTTTTTTCATCGCGCCGCCAATGGGTTTTGTGGGCGAAGACGGGGCGGTTGCTGGTGTATTTGATGTATTCAAGCTGGAGCTGCCAGATATCGCTGGGAAAAACTTTGGCGATGGGGTTGGCTTGGGCGTAGAGATCGAGTGCGGCACGGCGTTCGGCGGAGTGGTCGATGCATTCGGCGCGGGCGGCAAACTGGATACCGCAGATATCACGGATACTCGCGGGCTGGCCGGCGATGGTGCCGGCAATATGCGGGTTGCGCAGCATCAGGCGGCCGTGTTGGGTGTTTTTGCCGGTGAGCACGATGAGGCGGGCGGCAGCGGGGTCGAATACATAGAAGCAGCTGGCACTCCACAGTTCGCCTTCGTGGCAGGCGGCCAGGCTGACAACGTGGTGGTTGGTGAGGAAGGCTTGGATATTGGCGGGCAGGGGCGGCATGGCAGGGCTCTATATAGGCGGAATAGCTGGAAGTTCAGTTTCTATGCAGCTATCAAAGAATAGTATTTGCAGGCAGGAAAACGGATGAGGCTACCTGAAGCTTGGTTTTCAGGTAGCCTTTTTCGGTTCAGCCGCGGCACATCAGGCGTTGGGTTTCGTGCCACATGCCGTCGGGGCGTTGTTCGACCACGGCGATGAGGCCGGGGGCTTGGTGGGCGAGTTCGGCTGCGGTAATGGTTTGTTCAAACGGGATACGGGCGGGGGCAAGGTAGGCGAGGCGGGGCAGGGGGTAGAAGCGTTGTGTGGCTTGGGCGGGGTAGTCTGCCCATTGTGGGAGGAGGGGGCCGCTCCAGCCGAGGGGGTTGAGTGGGTTGCCGTTGAGGTTGCCGTCTGGGGTGAAGCCAGTGCCGCGGATGATGGTGGCGGTGTGTAGGGCTGAGCTGCTAAGGTTTTTGGCTTTGTGCAAATCTGTTTCGCCTGTATTGGCTTTGCAGGGGTTTGCTTCACTCGTTTTAGCTCCGCAGAAACTCACTTCGCTCGTTTTAGCTCCGCAGAAACTCGCTGCGCTCGTTTTAGCTCCGCAGAAACTCGCTGCGCTCGTTTTCAGGTAGCCTTGGAGTGGGGCGGGCAGTTGGGTGCGGGCTTGGGGGGTGTGGAAGAGGCGGCATTGTTGCTGTAGTTTGGCGGCTTTGCCGAGCAGGGTGTCGGCGGGGTTGAGGCCTTGGAAATTGTCGGGTGTGGTGCCACCGTAGTATTTGCAGGTGAGTTCGAGGTGGTAGGGGGTGGAGTCGAGCAGGCAGAGGAAGTCGGCGGCGCCGAGGGTGTGGCCGCTTTCGCTGCGGATGGGGTGGTTGCGGGCGATGAGTTGGCAATGGGGGGCGTGTGCCAGCCAGAAGGCGAGTAGGCTTTCGGCGTAGTGGCCTAGGCGGTGGCCGAAGGGGGCTTCTTGTTCGAGCCATTGCGTCAGTGGGGCAGGGGCATCGTCGAGGCTAAGCAGGAAGCGGAAGCCTTGGCTGCCGAGTAGGCGGGGGATGGGGAGCTCGCAGCCGCTGTGCCATAGGGGCGGGGCGGTGAGCAGGGCGGCGAGGTCGCGCACGGCGGGGTGGCGCAGCCGCCACCAGATGGCATCGAGGGCGTAGTTCATGTTTGAGCGGGGATGGAGTGGGATGGAGGGAATGTAGCGATGGCGGGGTGGGCAGTCAAGTTGTCTCAAAAGGCTACCTGAAGGGAGGGCGTGGTTTCAGGTAGCCTTTCTTGTTGATTGTGTGTGAAATCATTTGTTTTTTATGGGGTGACACCGGATAATGCGCGCGACGCGGCGTGTGCCGGATGAATTAATTGAGGCTGTGTATGTATAAAACGAAGAAGCGTGGCTGGCTGCCGTGGGTGGTTGGGGTATCGCTGTTGTTGGCGGTGGAGCTTTTAATCGTGCAGATGCGCGATGTGCTTTCGCCGTTTGTGGTGGCTGCGGTGTTGGCCTATATTTTGAACCCGCTGGTGGAAAAGCTTTGCCGACACAGGGTGCGGCGTGCGATGGCGGCGATGCTGGTGATGGTGTTTGCACTGCTGCTGCTGGTGCTGTTGCTGCTGATTGTGGTGCCGATGTTGGTGCAGCAATTTGGCAGTTTGCTGGGTAAACTGCCGGAATTGGTGGCGTTTGCGCAAAATAAGGCGCTGCCTTGGATTAATCATATGCTGGACACGCATTGGGTGTTGGACGACCAATCGGTATCGAAATGGCTAAGCGGCCATGTGGGCAGTGTTCAGGCAGGGCTTTCCAAGGCGCTGCCGGCCTTGTTGGAAAAGGGCGGCAGTTTGGTAACCAGTTTGGGCAATTTGATGGTGCTGCCATTTTTGCTGTATTACTTCCTGCTGGATTGGTCGCGCTGGGCAGAGGGAATTAACACTATGATTCCGCGCCGCTATCTGGCAGCCTATACGCGCATTGGCGGCAATATGGATACGGTGTTGGGCGAATTTTTGCGCGGGCAGCTGATTGTGATGCTGATTATGGGGCTGCTCTACGGTTTGGGCTTGATGCTGGCGGGTTTGGAATCTGGCTTTGCTATTGGTATGGTGGCGGGGTTGTTGGTATTTGTGCCGTATTTGGGGGCATTTACCGGCCTGCTGCTGGCCACGATGGCGGCGCTGTTGCAGTTTGGCACGTGGCAGGGGCTGATTACGGTGTGGGCGGTGTTTGCCGTGGGGCAGTTTTTGGAAAGTTTCTTTATCACGCCGAAGATTGTGGGCGACCGCATCGGGCTTTCGCCGTTTTGGGTGATTTTCGCCTTGATGGCTTTCGGCAGCCTGCTGGGTTTTGTGGGCATGCTGCTGGCGCTGCCTTTGGCTGCGGTAACGCTGGTGCTGCTGCGCGAGGGCGTGGCGGCATATATGGATAGCAGATTCTACCGGCGCGAGAAATAGTCGGGCAGGGCAGTCGTTGTTCGCAAAGGCTACCTGAAACGCAGCGCAGCGGAGTTTTGGTGCAACTAGAGTTTCAGGTAGCCTTTAGTGTGGCTTGGGCAGTTTGGGCAGGCTGGAAAATGCGCCAGGCTGCACCGCTTTTGTTGTATCGGGCAAACGCTCTTTCCCTACTTGCCCGCCGTTTGCCGAAAATAGTTCGTGGCTGCTTGCATTTAGGCAACATCGCCAGTAAAATGCCGCGCTTACGGATTTTATTTTACTTATCAGGAGATTTTTCATATGGCCAATAGCGCCCAGGCACGCAAACGCGCCCGCCAGTCGCAGAAAAACCGTGCACACAATGCCAGCCTGCGTACTGCTTTCCGTACCGCAGTGAAGAAAGTTTTGAAGGTTGTGGAAAGTGGCGATAAAGCCGCCGCCCAAGCCGAATTCGTGGCAGCCACTAAAGTGATGGACCGCATCGCCGACAAAGGCGTGTTCCATAAAAACAAAGCCGCCCGCCACAAAAGCCGCTTGGCTGCCAAAATCAAAGCCATGGCCTAAGCCGCTTGCTGCATAAACGCTGCCGCATCTTGCAAATAGATGCGGCTTTGTTTTGCGCGGAAGGTTTGTATAGTGAATTAAATTTAAACCAGTACAGCGTTGGCTCGCCTTGCCGTACTATTTGTACTGTCTGCGGCTCACCGCCTTGTCCTGATTTT
>NZ_DBHKXY010000039.1:0-42575 GCF_057315495.1 Eikenella sp. | reverse complement strand
AACCTTGCCAAGGTTGAGGTCGCGAGTTCGAGACTCGTTTCCCGCTCCAAGTTTTAGCAATTTGGCCGATACAGTCGGCCAAAAGCTAATTTGGCGGGATAGCAAAGTGGTTATGCAGCGGCCTGCAAAGCCGTGTACGCCGGTTCGATTCCGACTCCCGCCTCCAAAATACCAAAGTGAATGTAAGCCGCAGGCAGTAAATCGCCTCGCGGTATTGGTTAAACAAACCATACATCAGTCAGCACGGCGGGGTGGCAGAGTGTTTATGCTGCGAGGGGTGCAACCCTCGTATAGGCCGGTTAAAATCCGCGCCCCCGCCTCCAATCATCCAGGCTGACAAACCACAGCCCGGCCCGAGTGGTGGAATTGGTAGACACAACGGACTTAAAATCCGTCGCTCCTTAATACGAGCGTACCGGTTCGATTCCGGTCTCGGGCACCACAAAACAGCTTGTTTCCAAATACAAAAACCCGCTCTGCTTTGAGCGGGTTTTGCTGTATTTTCGGCCTTGGTTTTGTTCTACATTTTATGGCTTGTTCTACATTTCTGCATTTTGCCGCATGAAAAAAGCACGGTTTCCCGTGCGTTTTTTCAGGTAGCCTGACGGTTTTTATTTAACTTGACGGCCGGCTCGGAGAGGTGGCCTTTTCGGTTGCGGATGTAGCGCTTAGTCATGTTTTGAGTAGTGTGGCCGAGCAGCACGCGGGCGGCTTCGATGCCGACGGCATCGTCGGTATCGGTGGCTGCCTTGGCGCGGAGGTCTCGGAACTGGAAGGCTGCCTTTTCGATTCCAGCTTTTTCGCGGGCCCTATCCATTGCGCCGCGCAGCATAGCATATGTCATCGGCTGGCCGCGATGGCGCTGGCGGCCGAGCGAGACAAATAAGTAATCGTGTTTCTGCTCGCCCCTCTCCCGCAAAATCAAGTCCAGCACCTCTGCCAACTCGCCGGTGAGTTTGATGCGGACTTTGGTTTGCACTTTGTTTTGCTCAATCCACAGCTCCCCATCTTTAATATCTGTGGTGCGTATTTTCAGGCAATCGGCCACACGCTGGCCGATAAAATATGCAACCAGCATCAACAGTTGCAGATGCCGCTCGGCGCACTCGTACAGCCTCCAATATTGCTCATCCGTGATGTACACATGGCGACCGGTCTCTTGGTATTTATTCACACCACGGCATGGGTTTTCATTGTTGGTGTAGCCCCATTTCCGCGCCCAATTAAAGATAACGCTAAACAACGCGATTTCGCGATTGGCACGGATTTTGGCCGCCTGCCGCCATTCCAAATATTCGTAGATGTCCACACTCAAAATTTGGTTAATCGGCGCGGGGTTATCGCCGTCAAAATACTCGTACAAAAATTTGAGCTGATACAGGTAATCCGACTGCGTCCTGGGTGACAACGTTGGCAGCACAGTGCGCACATAACGCTCGGCCACCACCCGGAAAGTGGCCTCTCGCTCAATACGGGCGGTCAGCTCTTGGCTGTATTCCTGCTCGTAGTCGGCATACTTGCGCAAGGCTTCGAAAAAGTCCGATCCGAGTGGCAGCCACTTGCGTGGCTTGGCGCAGGTGTCATAGTAAAAATACACCTTGTCGCTACTGGTTTTCTTTTGCCGCATTCTCATGGGCAGATTTCTTATTGCCTGTTTCATAATGGTTTAATTTGGTTTTGCTTTGCTACTCTGCCATCTTCGGCGCGGGCTGGCAGCTTGCTCCGGCCTGCCCTCGAGCACGGCGCGGATCACAATGGGGCGGCCGGTTGGATTGGTGATAAACGGGATGCCCATTTGGCGCAGCACGTCGCATTGCTTTCCGTAGCGTTTATAGTCGGTGAGGCTGGCAACCTCATCCCTAGTTAAAAACATTTCGCTCATCTTAATTTTCTCCGGTGGCCGCCGTACCCAAGGGCGCGGCGGCTAAATCATGGTTTTCAGGTAGCCTGAAACCGGCCACAATCAATGCACGATGTAGAGCGCATCATGTTCGGTTTCGAGACGGGCGAGCAGGGTGTCGAGCTCGGCCATCACGCTTTCAGCGGTATCGTGGCGTTTTGGTGCCGGCCAGCGGCGATGCGGGGTTTTAAATGGGGTTAGGTCAATCGCGGTTTCAGGTAGCCTGTTGGCCGGCGGTGAAAGGCGGTCGAGGTGGTGCAGGTGGTGTTTGTATTCGCGCGTAGCATCGGATTGGGCCCGGGTTTGCTCGGCGGCGGCACGGGCGGCGGCAACTTGAGCGGTAGCTTCGCGGCTGTTAATGGCGGGCTTGGCAGTCAAATCATGCAGCGCCCCGTGCAAAATGGTGATTTCACGCTCTTTAATAATCGCAGGCGCTTCGCTTTCCAGCACCCGATCTATCTGTTGCAGTATCTCTTCACGCAGTAGCGGGATGTGGCAACGCGGCGGCTCCATACCGCGATATGGATTTCCCCCAAAAACCTTATCGTCTTCTAATTCAAAATCAGCTACTTCTCCCACTTTTTTCGATTTCGTAGAGTTATTGACACCAGTCCAAGGGGCGGCTTTGCCGCCCTGCAGCATCTGCCATTCGTGGATGCGGCTAATTTTTACAAGCCCCGTTTCCGGCTCGAATACGCCGCGAATCATTGGCGGGCGCGGCTCTTGGTAGCGGTTGAGCTCTTTCGGGTCTTCTTTGTAGAGGTGAATAGGGCGGGCAGAACGGCTGGCAGTGGCACCACCCATAATCATCGTAAACTTGCCCCAGTCACCCGCATCGGCGGCCAGTGAGGCGCGGACAATCGTGTCGTTGTAGTCGCCCGCAGTCATGCCCTCGCGGCGGAGCTCGCGCCAAGTGGTAACAGGTGCGCCGCCTATTTGCTGGAATTGGCGGATGCCATGCAGCGACGCCCAAGCGTCCACCAGCTCGGCAGTCTCCACCACGTTGCGGCCGTCTGCCTCGTAGTCGATACCCACGCTGTCGCCCAGCGTGTTTTTGCCGTCGATATTTTTGGCAATGTATTTGGCAATGTAGCCCGCTGCCGTGCCGCGCCGCCAATCGATGGCTTTAAAATTAACGCGGGCATCCACCTGCCGAAAGGCTCGGTAGTCGGCCGCCGCCCAAAAACCGGCTTCGGTCTGCATATCGGCCAGCAGCGACTTAATGCTAGACACATGACCGCCATGCTCAATAGCACGGCGGCGCTGGGCGGCCTGAATCAATTTAGCCTGCTCGATGGCGGCAGCCTTGGTTTCAAAGTAATCTAATCCCAGCTCTTCGCGGCTGTCGCGGCAGGCGTAGCGGGCAACGGTGCGGCGGAAGGCTTGGCGGTGCTCTTTTGGCATAAAAAACAAGCCGTGCCAATGCGGCGTGCCGTCGTGGTGCGGTTCGGCCACACGGAAGCCGTACACGGCAATCTCTTGACGCTGTAGCGAGGCTTGGATGCGCCCCCATACTTTTTGCAGATAGGCTTGCGCTTCGGTGGGCGTACTGCCGTCGTATTTGCTGTTTTGGCTGCCTGAAACATGATGCGCTGCATGAAAGCGGCTGGGGCAGGTTAAAGTGATAAATTCGCCGATGTGCCCCGTTTCGCGGGCGATGTATTCAAACCCGGCGATGCGGGTCATCAGCTCGGCGCGGCGGATGGCGGGGTTGGCGTTGGATTTTTCCACCAGCTCGGCCAGCGTGAAGGTTTGCCCCAGCTCATTCACCATCTTCAATGATTCGAGCAAGACGCGATTGCGGTGCTTCTGCTGACGGCGGCGTACCAATGCGGGAGCCGATACATAAAGCCAATGCCGCCGATGGATCAGATTCATACCGCCGCGCAAGGTATTCTCCAGGCGGCGGCCGATGGCGCGGCGCAAAAACCGACGCCACCATCGCGCATCCTGAAGGCGCAGCGCAATCGCCTCCCAGTTGCCTGCCTTAATCTGCTTGGCAAATCTGTTTTGCCAATCATCCAGGCCGTCCTTCTCCGCCAGCTTGAGCTGTTTGAATATATCCATGCCGTATTTGGCACGGCTACAAAACAAAGCAGCCTGCTTGTCGGCATAACTGCAGATGTCGTCGTCTGATGCGTTCAAGTCCAGCGGCAGGGGGTTGTGCATCAGCGGCTTGGCAAATTCATACAGTTCACAGTTGGCTTTATCGTCGCTGTATTCATACTGCAGCGCATGGGGTTTGCACACCGGTTTCACGTTGGCAGTTTTCAGCCAACGCTGCCGTGCCAGCTCGGCCAGCTGTGGCGGCATTTTGTCGAGAAATTCTTGGGCAAAACGGCTGACTTTAGTAAGTGCTGGTCTCATACACTGCCTCCTGCAACAGACAGGCAGCCGCCTGCCGCCGGCATACCTAACAGGGCAGCCAGGCGGCAGAATTGCCTAAAGCGGATTAGCTTAGGCGCTCCAAATCGACGAGCACAGTTTGAAAGCGCTGGTTGATGGCTTCGAGTAAGAAATAGAGCTCGCTGGCATCCAAGGTGTGATTGGGTGCAGCAGAAAGCAGAGAGGTAACAGCCGAGAAGGCGGCAATATCGGCCCGCAGTCGGTCGGAGAGGGAGGAAATGGAGAAGAGCGGCACAGACAGGCCGGAAGAAACGGAGTTCATGGGAAATACCTTTGTGTTTAGTTAGTGTATTGCCCACAGGATGAGGTGGGCGGGACTCAACTACCTCACAAAGAAGGCTGCCGCTATTCCCTTGCGGTATTGTATTGACGGCTATCATCCCGCCATAAACATGGCGAGCCCCCGCGCGAGACGGGCGCAAAAATACCGCAGGATTGACGGATGCGGCTGCCGCTTTGTGAGTAGTGCGGCGATTGTAGGCGGCGCAGGCGGGGGCTGTCAAATTCATGGTGTGATTCTCAAAAATCAATGTGATTGAGATAACTGGTTGCAGCGGACTACGGCTTCATCCCACTGCTGCTTCCGTTCTTCGGCCAAATGCCGGATATTGTCGGCGAGTTCATGCCAGCCCAATGCAACGGCTACGTCTTCTAATGCAACCAGATAGCCGGCGCGAAACAGCACGTTTTGGGCAATCTGCTGTTCTCCTTCTGCAACTAACGGAATATCTAACTGCATCAATACGCTTTGGCGCGCGGCGCGCTCGGCAAGCCAACGGGGCAGATTTATTTGTTGATTGGTAGATTTTGGTTTCATGATTTTCCTTTCAGGTAGCCTGAATTTTTTAGCTCTAGATCTGCCATTACTTCTTCGCGGCGGCGCTGAGTGGTTTGACTGATGGTTTGGTATTTGCCGCAGGCCGGGCGGCGGGAAGGCAGGAAGTTGAAACATTCGCCTTGTGCGCAGGCGGCGAAACCGTGGCGCAGCATGGGCGCTGGTTTTGGCTCGCCATCCTTTCCTGTTTGACTGGCTTGCCAATGGCGGCAGGTGCGGCATGTGCTCATGCTTATTCCCCTACCGGTTCCAGCACCACGCCGGCCATTGGGTCTTGGCTGGTAGCGGCTGCCAAGGCGGCGGCTTGGCGGCGAGCACGGCAATCGGCACGGGTTTGCTCGGCGGCAAGATCGGCAGCGGTGATTTGGTGCTGCAAATCTTGGTTTACTTGGAAATACAGGCCGGCGCGGAGTTCGGCGTTGTCCAGCTCGGCCTGCATGGCGGCTTGCTGGTTGGTGCGATAGGTATCGTTGATGTATTCGCCAGCCGGTAGGCCGATGATGATGCCAAGCAATATGGCTGCAGCTTTAGACATGGTTTTCCCCCCTATATCGAAGTGTAAGCGTGATGGTTTCGGACAACTTGCCCGGATTAACCAGCCAAATAACGATGATTGTGATGTCGTAACCGGCCAGCTCTTGCGGCTCGCTGCGGCGCAGCTCCCAGCCGCTCTCCTCGGTAAACTCTTGCACGGCACGGTCGATGCGTATGTCTTGCTCCACCGTCTCAATATCGAGCAGCAGAGTGAGTTCGCTGTAGTCGGCAAAATTGCCCAGTTGGAACAACACCCCGGCAGACTGCAGGCAGTCGGCCAGCTGTTGCAGCGGCTCATACATGGCACAGGCGCGGTCGGCTTTGGCGTAGATACTGTGGATACTTTCGGCGGCGGCAGCCTGAATCATTTTGGCTACCTGAAAATCGGGAGTAGGGCTAATCATAATTACGGTTTCCTTGGCGTTGATTAAGCTGGTCGATGAGGTGGCTGATGTGGTCGGCGGCGGTACTGTCCGGGCTGTGCACGGCCTGCATGGTTTCCCACACACCGGCGAGCTGGTTGTAGGCGGCGGTGGCGAGGTGGCCGCTTACGCCGTCAGACAGGGCAGCATTGGCTGCCGCAATGGCATCGTGGTATAGGCGGTTGCCGAGACGGATCACGGCTTGCTGTTGGCTGGCATTCATCAGGCAGCCTCCCTTTGTCTGTTTGGCGTGGCGAGC
Organism: Eikenella sp.; assembly: GCF_057315495.1. Lineage (NCBI taxonomy): Bacteria > Pseudomonadati > Pseudomonadota > Betaproteobacteria > Neisseriales > Neisseriaceae > Eikenella > Eikenella sp. Next base: position 36,219 of record NZ_DBHKXY010000039.1, on the reverse strand, counting down.
TTGAGCGGGGCAGCGGTGAGCCGCACTTGCGGCTGCACGGCGCGGATGCCGAGGCGGCGGGCGGCCGCACGGGCGGCGATGATGCACTCATCCAGCTGCCACAACAGATTGGCTACCTCCGGCAGGCAGAGCGTGCCCACCGGCAGCTCGTAGGTGATGAGAGTGGTGTTGATTTGGGCGGTAGCGCGGTGGATGTGGCCGCACAGCTTTTGCACAATTTCCACCCCTTCTGCCTGCTTCGGGGTGAGCAGGCGGCTGGCGATTTGGTTGGCCGGCAATTCGTGCACCATCGGCTGGCGCGGAGCGGCGGTTTGCATGGGCACATGCCCGGCTAATTTAGCCAACATCTGATTACGGCAATCCCAAGCGGTTTGCGTGTAACCTGCGGGGCGTGGTTTCTCAAATTGCTGAATTTCTTTCATTTTATTTTTCCTTTCCCTTTTTTAGGGCGGCAAAAACCCTGCTGCGCGCAGCAAGCGGCAGCGACTGGCTTAAAACAATTGGTCTTCTACTGGCGGCGGATCGATGAAAAAACTGGCATCTACTGTTTCAGGTAGCGTGCCGTGCCGCAGCGGGGCGGGCGGCTCATGGGTGGTTTTGATGATTTCGAACATGCCCAAACCGCGCCAGCCGCAGAGGTGATTGGTGCACCAAACATAGTATTGGCGGGTGAGCTGGCTCGGCTTGCTGCTACCGCGCACTAGGCAGCGGTGGCCGCAGTTGGGGCAAACCACCTGAACGCGGAATTTGCCCGGCTCGTGTTGGTTACGGTTTTTCAGCGGCATCTGAAAAATCCCCATAGATGCGGTCGGTGAGAGCGGCCACAGATACCAGGCGGTTTACCACACTGCGCACCTGCGCCCACAGCTCGGCACTTTCGGAGCGGCTTAAAAAACCGTCGGCGGTGGATTCGCGCCATTGCACGAACAGCTGGCCGAGCTCTTCAACTGCGCCGTGCAGGTGGTCGCGGATGTCTTCGCCGAGCAGGGCTGCCGCATCCATTTCCGGCACCGGTACAAACACCCCGCCGCTTTCGGCAGCCACGGCGGCAGCAAAGTCGGTGCGGTCGGTGAGGCGCTGCAGCAGCATGGCTTCAGCAATGCCGATGCGCTGGCCTTTGACTTCGTAGAGGCGGTTTTCCAGGGCGGCAGTAGTCATGCCGAGCATGGCGGCGCTGGCTGCGTAGCCGCCGTTGGGCGACTGGGCCATCGTGCGGATGGCTTGATTGATGGGGTTAGGCGTCATCAGTCATCCCTTTCAGCAGTTGCTCTAAATCCGTGATAAGCTCGCTGTGCTTTGCCAACCATTGATCAAAATACTTGGAGCGTAAAAATGAATCAGAAACCGACCTACGACGAATTGAATAAGGCGCTTGAGCAAGCATTGAAAGAATTAGATGATGCTGAGAGCGAAGTTGATGCTCAAGAACTTTTAATTGCTGCTTTGCTGCGTAGTACTTTAGCTGCACACAGCGGCGATAAAGCTGGCATTCGAGATCGGATTGCGGCTCTTGTTGCAGAGGATCAGACGCTTGGCTTGATGTTGCACAGCCCGGAGCCGGAAGAGGAGCAGCGGGTGATTGAGGAAGCGTTGGCGACGCTGGATTCGCGGCTGAAGCTGCACAATCAAACGGGGTGCTGACGATTTCATCGGGCGCGGCCTGATAGGCGGCGGCGATGCGCTGATTGAGTCTCTGCAGGCGCATTTTGAGGCGGCGCAGTTTTTTGCTGTATTGGATTTTTGCCATGATTAGCCCTTTCGTGTCTTGGTGTTCAGGTAGCCTGAAAGGGCTTAGGATGCAGCTACGGATTGATTACGAGCGGCCACAATAGAGGACTGGCGAATAAATGCACTGATACCCAATCCATTATTTTTCGCAGCCTGCCGTATCATTTCGGCGTCCGGTTTAGTAAACCAGACTTGCACAAGGTCTTCACGTTCCAAACGAGCGCGGCGGCGCTCTATTGATGAACTCTTGTTTTTTGAGGGATTCATGCTAGAATTACCTTTCGTTGTAAGTTGTTCGTAATGTTTTGTTGTGGTGACTGAATATTACGTTACTTACAGTTTCATTGCAATACCTAAAGTTCCGTATTTGCGGTACTTTAGGTTATTGCTATGTTTCTTAAGGTAAAATATTTTGTCCAACAGTATCGACCGAGCCAAAGAAGCGCTCAATGTTTCGTCAGATTACGAATTGGCGAAAATATTAGGCATCACTCATAGCGCCGTTGCTGGTTATCGCAGGCGCGAAAACTCCCTGCCTCTTGCTCAATGCTTAAAAGTTTCTGAACTAGCAGGGAAAACATTAGACTGGCTAATTCTTGGTAAAGGTTCTGATACAGATACAGCGAGCAAAAAATCAGTAACCTCTATACCTAATATTGTATTGGTGCCGCTATACGACGTGCCGGTGAGCGCTGGGCATGGTAGTTTTTTTGATACCGAAAACATCATTCAGCAGATACCGTTTGATACGGAGTGGCTGGAGCGCGAGGAGCTGATTGCAGGCCAGCTGGCCTGCCTGCCGATTAAAGGCGACAGCATGAGCCCCGGCCTAAAAACCAGCGACATCGTGCTCGTTGACCTGACACATCAGCGCGGCGACGGCGTATTCGTGCTGCGCTTGAATGGTGCGCTGCGCATTAAGCGGCTGCAATGGCTGGCCGACGGGCGGCTGCGCATCAGCAGCGACAACCCGATTTACGAAACTGAATACGTTGATCCGAACACACCACCGGATGATTTTGCAATCATCGGTTTCTGCCATACCAAAATCGGCAGAGTGGTGTGATTTTTCTGAATACCTAAAAATAGGCGGCTAAGATGAGGCCGCCATTTTTCTATTGAGATGGAGGAGAAAATGGCCGATAGCAAAAAAACACTATTGCCGTGTAATGCAAGGTTATTGCTGGTTTACCAAAATAAGAGCGGCAAGAATAGCGAGCGTGTAGTGGATGTGAAACGGTTTGAAGGGTGGCCGGACGGGCACTTTGTTGGATTTTGCCACTTACGCCAACGGGTGCGCACTTTCACTTATAGCGGCATTCAAGAGGCGACGGATATAGCCAGCGGCGAAGTATTGGCAGCAGAGCAGGTGGTGCAGCATTTAATGCGGTTGTACCAACATTCGCCACAGCGCTCACTGGATATTTTTATACAGGAACACAAACCGGTTATTGATGTATTGATGTATATCGGGTACTGCGACGGCAGATTCGCGCCGGCGGAAAGAAATGCGGTAGTGGAGTGGCTGTTGCAAGAAACCGGCGTCGCCGACGAGCTGGCCGATTATGCCAAGGAGCAGGTCAAAGAATGGCCGCTGCCGATGGCAATGGATTTTGATTTTGCCGCACTCACCATCAGCCGAACGATGCCGGAAATGAAGGAGGCAGTATTGCAGCAGGCTGAAGAGGTGGCAGCAGCTGATAATAAATTGCATGAAAACGAGAATGCTGCGCTGCAGCGGCTGCGCAGGATCTTTGCGGTGTAAGCGAATCAGGCTACCTGAAATTTTCAGGTAGCCTTTTTGCTGGGCGTTGACTTCTCCCCGCCATTTGTCGGCTCGTCGAGGTTGATTTGCCCCTCGAGCTGGATATTGCAACTGTAGCCACTGCTGTCGAGGCGGTGGCTGATTTCTTTAATCAGCCATTGCTGGCTGTCGATTTCGGGTTTAAAGCCGGACACGCTGACGGGGGTTTCCGGTGTGAGGTCGGGGCGGCCGACAGCCAAGGTAAGGCTGAATTGCGCAGCACCGCGCAAGAGGCGGCGGAAAGCGGCGCGGGCACCAGTAAGGGCGGTTTGCTCGCTGGCGTAGAGGTGGCGCAGGGTTTTGATTTTGAGGCCGTCGGTGTTGATGCGTCGGGTGGTTTCAACGGTGCGGGTGATGGTGCGGCTGCCATCTCTGCGCCGGCGGCGGGTTTTGCGGGTTTCGGTTTTGCGCTGGGGCTCGAGGTTGTCTTTGTTGATAACGACCTCTTTGCGGCGGCCGGTGCGTTTGTCGGTGTAGTAGGCGCGGACGGCATTGTAGGCGTTGGTGGCCGAGTAGTTAAAGCTGTGATTGTCGCCGCTGGCACGGGTGATGGTGAGCGGCGGGATGGGCGCACCGCCGGCGGTTTGCGCCTCACCGGCTGGGATAAACAGCAAGCGGCCGGCTTTGACGGTTGCGATGGCATCATAGCGTTCGGCAAGGCGGGAGAGGAAGCTGGCGTCGCTCTCGTTGGTTTGGTCGATATGGGCGATGGTTTCCTGCTTGTATTGCTCGGCAATGCGGTATGGATAGCGGTGCTCTTTGGCGATGGCTTCGACGATTTGATAGAGCGTTTTTTTGTGCCAGCTGCGCTCTTTCTGCTGGGCAAGGGTTTCGGCAAGGTCGGCGGCGCGGGCGGTGATGTTTAGGCGGTCGGGGGCGCCGGTGTGAGTGAACTCGGAAAACAGGTATTCGCCTTTATCAACAATGCCGGTTTCCTGATAGCCGAGATGCAGGGTGATTTTACTGCCCGGACTAGGGATGGCGATGGCGCCATCATAGTCGTCAAGCTCGATGGTGAGTTCGTCGGCCTCGAAACCGCGTTTGTCGGTGAGGTCGATGCTGACAATGCGCGAGAGGGTGGCGCTGCCGAATGGCTGGCCGTTGATGGTGAGGCGGGCGACCGGCGTGAGATGGCGGCCGCCGCTATCGGTGAGCGCGGCAAATACTTTGTTGGCGGCATCCGCCACGGTGTCGAGCAGGCTCATGGCTACACTCCCACCAAGCTGCGCACCATGCCGACGGCGAGGCCGAGCGCTTCACCTTCCAAGCCGAAGGCGTGGTCGGCTACTTTTTTCAGGTTCATGCTAAAACTGATGGCGCGGGCTTTGCCGTCATACATCAGCTGGCTTTGCTTATCTTGAATATCGGTGATGACGTAGCTACCGAGCAGCTGGCCGGTGCCGAGAATAAGCGGCCACGGCTTGCCGCCATTAGCCATGCTGCGCAGCAGGTTGATGCTCATGTCGCCGCCAGTAACTTCCGGGCGCAGTTCGGCCTGAATAGTGATGGTGTCCGGCTCTTTGCCGGTGTATTGCGATGGCGGCGGGCTGTCGTTGCCGACAATGCTTTTGTGCGGATGCCGCCAGCTTTGGCTGCGGTCGATGCCGTTGTAGGGGATGGTGGCGGTGTGGAATACGAAAAAGCCGAGGGTAGCGAGTGGCATGGGTTAATCCTTGTCTTGATAGCGTGAATTAGCGCGGCGCGCAGCCTGGGCTTGGCGTTTATCCAATTCGGCAGCCACAGCACGGGCGATGCTGCGCTCGTCTTGGCCTGGGGCGGCATAGACGTTAATGGTAACGCCGCCGGCGCCAGCCAAAGCAGGCGCTGGGTTGGCATTGCCGCCACCTAAAGACTGCAGGGCGCGCAGGCCACCGGTGCGCAAGGCTTCTACAGCGCGCCAACCGCCAAAGTGGCGCACGTCGGCCTGGCTGAATACCACCTCACCGCGATGCACGAGGCCGGCAATTTGGTTGATGCCGCCAGCGCCGGTGTAGCCGCCGACGGAAAAACCTTTGGCGAGGCGGCCGCCAGCTGCGCTGCCTACCGCGCCTGGCGCACGACGGGCGCTGTTGCCGAGGCCGTTAAATAGGTTGGTGGTTTGCCGCCAAACGCCAGAGAGGTCGGGCAGCATGGATTTGATGCCGTTAACCAGTGATTGGATCATGTTGCGGCCGGCGGTAGAGAGTTTGGCCGGTAGCTCAATGCCAAACCAGCGCAGCACAGCGGCGAAGGCTCGATAAAACAGGCCGAGCGGTGACCAATTGACGATTTGGGCAGTGATGCCGGAAATGCCACCGCTGAAAAATGATTTGATGCGCTGCCACATTCCAACAAAAAACGGGGCGACAATATTCCAGTTATTTACAAGGAGACGGGCGAGGCCGACTATCGGAAAAATAAAGTTGAGAATTGGGTTTCTTGCAAATGCGGTGTCAATTTTCTGCCACCCGGCAATGAGGGCGGTTTTGACACTCTCCCAATGGGTATAGAGCAAATACAGCGCGCCGACCACAGCCACGATGGCGATAAGCATGGGGTTGGCTATCATCATAGAGATAAGCCCACGGAAAGCGCTGCCAAGCAGGGTAAATGCCCGCGTGAGCAGGCCGATTTTTCCAACGGCCGCGCCGCTGGAAGCAGCCAACGTTACCCAGCTTAATTTCATCACGGCCAGCGGCACGATGACGGCGGAAATCACCGCTGCCAGTGCAGCAAATACGGCCAATGCAATGCCTACTATCGCAATGACTTTTAGGATAGCGTTGGCAGCTTTGGGGTGTTCTTTTGTCCAGTTACTCAAGCCGACGGAGATGTCGTTAATCCAACCAATGACGGTGCGCAGCTCGCCTTGAATACTACTGCCGAGCTCGACCATGAAATTAGTAAACGCGCCGCTGGCGGCATCCCATAGATTGGTTACGGTGCCGAGGGTGGCATCGATACGCTGTTGCAGGCTGGCCTGATTCTGCAGCTTGGCGGCAAATTCATTGTAACCAGCCTGGCCTTTTTCGATCATGGTATTCAATGCCTGCAGGGTTTCGGCATTATCGCCAAAAATATCCTTTAGGATTTGCAGGCGTTTCTCTGTGTTTACCTGCTGCAATTTGGCGATTTGGGTGTAAAAATTTTCGATGCCGCCGAACTCGCCTTTACCATCGGTAAAGTCGATATTTAAGTGTGAAACTCCGGCATCCTCTAGTGCTTTGCGCACATTGGCACCATTCATGGCACGGGTAAACACTTTGCGCAGGGCATTGCCGGCGCTTTCACCGGAGAGGCCGGCTTGGTCGAGCATGGCAATCAGCGGGCCGAATGTGCGCAAGGCTTCCTCGCCTTTGATTTTGGCAATATCGAGGGCGGGGGATAGCTTGGCGAATGCGCCGAGGATGTTTTGGTCTTCGACGCCGGCGTAGTACATGCGCTGCACGGTATCAACCAAACCGAGCATTTCGCCTTCGGTGGCGCGCACGGCATCCTGCAGCTTGGCGGCCATTTCGGCAGCTTCCTCCGGGCTCTTGCGTAACTGCACAGCGAGATAGGCGGCTGCCTCACCCGTACCGCCAAGGATGGTTTTGACGCTCATGCCTTGACGAATAAGCATCGTCATTAGGTTTTTAAAGTCGGCGGTGGTACCCGGGAGACGGTCGCCGAGGCGAGTGGCTAAGGTGTCGATGTCTTTGTAGGCGGCAGCCACTTTGCCGCTGCTATCCATCATGGCTACGCGCAAATCCATGCCGGCGTTTTCAGCGTCGGCGAAATCCCGAATCGGCACGCTTAGGCCGCGCTTGATGGCAACCGCTCCGGCACCAGCGGCCACACCGGCCGCACCCCATCGGCCGGCGGCGGCTTTGGCATTGGATACGCCTTTTTGTGCGTTTTCCAAACGGTCGAGCGCGGCTTTCTGCCGGCTGATTTCGGCGGTGGATCTGGCGGCTTCGCGCTGCAGGCGCATTTGTTCATTGGCGAAATTCTTGGTATCGAAACCGGCCTTGTGCAGCTCACGGGATAACTGGCGGCTCTCATCGGCCAGCTTTTGCTCTTTGGCGGCAGCGGCACGGCTGGCGGCCTCAAGCTGTTTCATGCGGGCAGCTTGGGCAGTGGTTGGCGCACCTTGGGCGGCGATTTCGCGGGTGAGCTGTTTGATTTCGCGGGTGAGCCTGTCGCTTTCGGCAGCCGCTTGCTGCATCTTGCGCTGCAAATCGCCGTAGGCATTGGATTGGCGCATAGTTTGCTGCACGGCGCGCAGCTTTTGTTGGTTTTCCTGCAACACTCCACTCAAGCCACGGGCGGCGCGGGATAGCTTGGTAAACGCACCGCTTGCTTTATCGCTGGCTCGCATAATAATATTAAGTACAAGGTCTTTTGCCATGTTTGCCTCTTGATGGGAGATTTAAAATGTACCGCGACTACTCACCAATCCGCCTATTGGCCGACGGGGTAATGCTGGCTTGGGCTTTCTTCGGTTTCCTGTTGCTGATTGGATTGGCGGTGATTCCCGCCGTGCTGCTATTCCAATAAACCTTTCGATTTTCTGACGCTCGCTTCGGCGGGCGTTTTTATTCGCCTTCTTCCGCCGGGCGGGTGAGCAACACGGCGCGATGAGTCCAGCGCAATAGAGTAAGCAGGTTCATTTCACCAAATGCAGCAATGCCGCCGCCGAAAGTAGCCGCGCATTTGGCGAGGCAGTCGGCGACGGCATTAAAAAACTGCAGCTCCTCTTGCTGTGCGGTGTCGTAGAGGTGCGGGGCGTTGGCTACGATGGCTGCGCAGTCGTCGGCTCGGATGCGGAGGCCGGCAGGTAGCCCAATTCGGCCAGCGCCGCCTCGAACTCCGCCCTCGCCGACGGCGGCGCTGAAAAAAAATCCAAGGCCGTATTTAAAACTTGGGTGTCGGCAATGCCGAGGAATCCGTATTGCTTGCGGGTGAGCTGCGGGGTGCTGATGCGTCCGAGCAGTTTTTGCACTTGGTCGGTGTGTTTGATTTTTATGAGGTCTTGACTTAGGCCGTCCATGTCTTTGCCCAGCGGCTCGCGCAGAGTTATGCGGTCGCCGTTGCTCAAAATGACGGTTACGGTGTTGTCTTCGTTGATTTGGATGGATTGGTTGCTTTTCATGGGGTTTCCTTGGGATGTTTGATTCAGGCTACCTGAAAATTCAGGCAGCCTTTTTTTGTTTCTCACATCATGCCGAGTGCTTTGCGCAGGCCGGCGCGTTCGTCTTTGCCGCCAAAGCTGGCTTTGTTGGCTAATACATCGAGCTCCAAAATCTCTTGGCCGTCGAGGGTTTCTTTCCAATAGACAAGCGCGATTTTGAATTTGTGCTCACCGCCTTCGCCCTGCTTGTCGCTGCCGGGGTCGGCTTCAATAATGCGGCCACGGGCTTCACCCTTGAGCTCTTGGTAGGTGCCGCCGTCTTCTTGCTGCAGGGCGCCTTGGTAGCGGATGAGCTTGCCGTTGATGCTGGAAGTCATGGAGCGCAGCATATCGGCGTCGTAGCCTTTGCTTGTGATTTCCAGCTCCATTTTTTCAAAGCCGTGCACCACGGTCATTTCCATCATGGCGCCGCCCGGTGTGTAGTCTTCGGTTTTGCGGGCGATTTTGGGGCGGGTTACATCGGCGATGACGCCGTATTGGTTTTCGCCATCGACGAATAAGTTAAATCCTTTGAGGATGCGGGGCATTTTCATGGTGTATTGTCCTTAAATGGTGGTGGCTTTTAAGTTGCTGGCAAAGCTGATTACCTTGTCCACCAAATTCACAAAGAACGTGTCGGTGTTGTGCTGGTTGAAAACCATGTTTTCCAGCGGCGGCACATAAGTCCATTCGTAATCAAAGGCAAACTGGCCGGCTTGGATGGCTTGCGGGGTTACTTTGCCTTTATCCAAGAACACACGAGCACCGAGGATGTAGCCTTTATTGACGTATTCAGCCAGCTTGGCGTTGATGCCCATGATGATGTCTTCAATTAGGCTGGGGTGCATGGGCTTGTCCATTGCCCACAAGAAGGCGCTGGCAATGGTTTCTTGGATAATCTGAGCAGAGCGGACGGCGACCTCAAAGGCCAGCATGGGATCGCTGGAACAGGTGCGGTTGCCCCAAACTCTGAAACCGTTTTCGCGGATCAGGGTAGTTACTTCGGAATTATTCAGGGTGTTGGCATCGCAGTTTTTGTCCAGCAGGTCGAAAGTGCGGCCGTATTTGAGCGCGGAAACGCCGTTAATCTCGGTATTAGAGATAGATTTATGCCAGCCGATTTGTGTGTCGAGCTTGGCGCGGGCACCGAGCACGCGGGCAATGGTGGCAGCCGGTTTGTTGGCTTTGGCGGCGGTATCGAAAGCGAGGAAGTCGTTATCGATGAGCATGAGCTCACGCTGGCCGAAGTTTTGGCGGTAGCTGGTAACTTCGCTGATGTTTTCCGCGCCGCCGGCAGAGGCATACACAAAGGCGCGGGTGGCTTGGGCAAGCCCTACGAGCTCGGTTACCACATCCTGACTGTCCATTTCCGGCACGCCGAGAATTTTCGGGGTTTGTCCGGTGATGGCTTTGGCGCGGCGCAGAGCCTTGAGGCCGGTGTAGTTGCCGCCGGTGGCGCTGCCGATGACGTTGGCTTTCAGGGTGTCGGCATTGTCGGACTCGGGCACGCGCACAATCACGATTTGCGCGTCGGCTTGGTCGACGATGGCGTCGAGCGATTTGGCGAGCGTGCCTTTTTCGCCAGCTTTGCCCAGCACGTTGTAGGCGGAGGTGTGGAAAATGGGTGTATTAAGCGGGAATGCGTCGTTGTCGGCATCGTCGGCCGTGCAAACCATGCCAATGATGGCGGTGGAAATATCGGCGATGGCACGGACGCCGTGGGTAAATTCGTTGGCGGTAATGCCGTGGTGGCGGGAAGCAGTCATGGGCGGGATTCCTTGTTGACGGACTGCCCCATCATGCGCGATTGGCGCGCACGGGGCGAGGGTTTTGGTTTTTAGGGGGATTTTTTACAGCTGGCAGCCGCGATTGATAAAGGTATACACCACGGCAGGCAGGCTGTTGGGACTAAAGCGCCAGCTTTCAGGCAGGCCGATGGCCTGGGCGCACCATTCGGAGCAAAACCACCGGCGGCGGCTGTGGCTGCAGGCAATAGCCAAACCTAACGCACCGGCAAAATCATAGGGCGCGGCGCGGGTGTTATCCCACAGGCTTTGCAAACGTTCGGCCATAGCCTGGCTGGCTGGCAGCGGGATAACATCCCATTTGTCCGTCGGCAGCGGCATGACCTTCATACGCACCCCACCGTCGCGGATACTGGCGCTTCGGCACTCATATAATGGCGAGCCGTCGGCGGCGTTTTCAGGTAGCCTGACGGCAATTTCGCAGTGGCTGTACTGGCCACGGGTTAAAACGCGCGTGAGCCAGTCGGTCGCTCTTGCACACCATACGCGCCAGCCGGAGCCATCACGACGGCCTTTGTACAAGGCGAGATAGATTTGGTGATTACTCATTTGCCCACCTCGCATAGCTTGTCGGCAATCGGCTTAATCTCCGCCAAGATTTCTGCCGTGCGTTTCTCTACTTCGGCGGCAGTCTGCAAGCCTTTCAGTTCAAACTTGCGCATCCGCAATACGCCCAGTTTGCCCATGACCATGCGCAAGTTGTCGGCTTGGGCGATTATGATGTCGGTCGCTTCGCAGGCAGTTTTACCAGCAGGCTTGGCAAAGGCAGCTACTTGCATCGGTGCTTCCCCTTTGCAGCCGCCGGCCTTGTAATCCCTTGCCTGTTGCTCGCGCACTTCATATTCAGGCTGGAAGCGGGTAACGTGGCGGTAGGCTTCATCCACCAGGTTGTTAATCGCATCCGTGCCTTTGTCGATTGCTTCGGCCAGTAACCAGGAAGCGGCGGCTTTATCTAACACCCATTCTTTCCCGTTCCATTGGTGCAGATGGCTGGGTGCTGGGAGTGTTAAAACCGGCTTGCCATCTTTGCCGGGCATGATGGTTTTACCCTGCGCTTGCCCGGCCAGCAGCGTGGCATGGTATTCGGCAGTAATCTCTACCACATCCTCCGGCCATGTTGTATGGATGGTGGAGTCGTAAAACGCCTGATTGGATTTCGAATAATAGATGGTCATGCTGTATCTCCTGTTAATGTCCTATAGCCAGCCAATACACAGGCCTTGGGCCGACTATGCCGTTTTCCGATACGCCAACATGGCAGCCGGTTTGGTTGATTCTCCCTACATGGGCGGATAATACGGTTGCACCTGGGACAGCCTGGTCAAGAACAGCGGTGGCCTGCACATTAAGGCAGGCAGTCGGGAATGCTAATGGGAATACTACCTGGACATAACTATCAACAGGCACTTGGGCCGTACCCCATTCAAAAATCAGTCCGCTTGGCGTTTTTATGTAGCCTGAAGTGGTTTTCTGAGCGGGGAAGTCATCCACAGTGAGCAGTCGCTTGCCGTCATAGCGCAGCTCGCCGTCGTTACGCATGGAGAGATATTTGCCGCTCTTCTTGTTGTGGAGATATGAATTTACGTTGTTCGAGCCGATTTGCAGGTATTGGTTGGCGTTAAAGTCGCCTACGCTGTCAGCCACAATCGCGCCTTTTTTCAGAGTGGCAATGCCGGTAAAGGCTTTGTCGCCGGCGATTTCTTGGTTGTCGGTGGTTTTGACTGTGCCTTCTGCTGCTTCTTCGGCAGCAACGGCTTTGTCGTAGGCGGCCTTGACAGCTTTTAATGAGGCTGCGGTGTCTTCGTCGGTGCTATTAGTAACAGAGGAGATTTTAAGCAGGCCGGCGACGCTGTCGGTTGGCACAGCATCGATTTTGTCTTTCAGGTAGCCTGTGCGCCCGACAAGGTGGGAGATGCAGATATTGATAGGGGCATCGGTGCCGCCGATCACGCGGTCGCCGACTTCGATTTGGCGGACGTTTTCCACCCATTCTTTGGTGTTTTTGATATTAGCCACTTGTGATTGCTCCAAATGTGTAGTTGCCGTTGAAAGTGATTTCGCCATTCCAGTACAGCGGATTGCTGCGATAGTCGAGATAGAGCAGCTGGCAGCGGGCAGGGGCGATTTCTGCGAGCAGCGCTTTGATGACTTCGGCTTGTTCAATGCTGATTACGCGCTTGAGGACGATGGCATATTTAGCCCAGTCTCCAGGCGCGCCGCCGAACAGGTGCGAGCCGTCAAAATTAAAGCTGCCATCCCATGTTTTTTCTGTTACCCGCTCGAGGATTTCAATTTCGCCAAGCTGCAAGTCTCTAAACAGGCGGCGGATGACGGCGGGGGTACCTTTGAGCTGATGCTTTTCGATGTAGCCGGCGATGAGGTTGCGCTGCGCTTGTTCGGTTTCAGCAAATCGCCAGCCTTCGGCGTCGCTGATGCTGTTCTCCCAAGCCAGCCACGGCAGCCAAACGGCGGCGCACACGGCCGGGTCTTTGGACTGGGTAATCACGCGCCAATCGATGGCGGCAGTTTCGGCCTCTGTGAGCCGGGCGAGCGCGTGCATCAATGGGCTGTTGTTGCTGGGTAGGATGGTTTGGCTCATGCGCCGACCTCTCGGGCGGTTATGGTGGCGACGCGGATAAATTCTCCGGCGGTGCAAACGATGTCGGCGGCGGGCTGGATCAGGCGCACTTTTTTCGCGCCGACCACATCCAGCGCGCCGATGATTTTGGAGAGCGCCAGCTCACCGGCCAGGCCGCTGTTTTCATCCAGCACCTTATCCAAATCACGGCGCTGCTGGGCGGCGACCAGGGTTTTATCGGGGCCACTCTCAAACACGGTTTCATATTCGATACTGATAACCTTGGGCGTGGCGGCTTCTACTTCGACCAAGTCGTTTAATGGGCGGCGCTCGTCGGCAGACAGGTAGGCGGCCACAGCATCGAGCAATGAGCGTTCCGGCACGCCTTGGTTGGCGTAGCTCTTGATATAGACGCGTACGGTTCCGGCCACGGGGCGGGTAGGGTTGGCATCCTCTACGCCATCTACGTCCAGCGCGTGGGCGATGTAGGCGGCACGAGGCCCAGCCGCTGCGAATTTCTCCGGGTGGAGCTGGATGCGTTTTCTAAAGTCGCTGTCGGATTCTTTGATTTCCGGCACAGGCGGGATTTGCGTGGGGTCGGCGGCCTGAATGATTTTGCGGGTGAGTCCTCGACCGGCGCCGATATGGTCGAGGTCGGCACCGGCAGCCAAGGCCAAAAAGCCGGCGCGGGTGGCTTCATTGATGCGCTGGCGCACCAACATTTCGGAATAGGCTTGCTGCTGCAGGTCGATGGTGAGCGGTTCGCTTTCGAGCTCCAGCGTGGCGGCAATGACGGTGCGGATGTTTTCCGGGCAGAGCGCAATGAGCTGCTGCTTTTTGCGCGCAAAAATCTGCTCAAAGCTAAACACCTCGACCGCATCAGGAGCGGGCAGTTGGGTAAGGTCGATTTCCATATAGTTATAATCCGACAATAAAGTTTTCGATTTGGCCGCCTAGCCGTCCGGTAATACTGATTTCTACGCGCAAGCCGCTATCGGTCGGTGCGGCGCGGGTTTCGGCGGCGGTAATCACCAAGCGCGGCTCCCATTTGGCGAGCGCCAGCACCACGGCGGCGTTGCAGCGCAATAGTGTGATTTCGTTGAGCGGCGCATCCATCAGCAGCGGCAACAGGCTGCCATATTCTTCGCGCTGGACGCGGGTGCCGACGGCGGTAAACAGGATATTGCGGATGGATTGGCGGACGTGGTCGGTAAGTGGCAACAGGCGGCCGGTGGTTTCTGACATCATTTTGGGCCACCTGTATCTGCACCGCCTGCCAGCACTCCGCTGTGGACGTGGCTGTCGAGCACCACGTTGTTGCTGCTGACTTTGCCGGTGTTTTCAAAATTGCCGGTGTGTTTAAAATCGCCCTCGATGGTAGTGGTGCCGGTGGCGCCGTTGCTGCCGGCCATGCCGGATTGGTAGGTAAACAATCCCTGCACGGTAACGGCGCCGGTGAAGGTGCTTTGCGGGCAATCGACGGTAGTCAGGCTGGCAGCTTGGATGTTGGCTGTATTGATGCCGGAAATATTGAGCGTACTGGCGGCGTGGTTGTATTTGGCGACTGCGCCGTCTGGAAATTTGACGATGGTTTCGTCTGCCGATTGTCCTGGTTGCGGGAATTGGTCGGAGGCCATGCCGCACAAGACGACACCGTTGGCAGGTTCACCGCTGGGGGATAACACAATGCAGTTTTCGCCGACGCTGGGCGGGCGATGTACGGACACCCCGCCTGCAGCGGGCACGAAATAAGGCAACCAATCGGTGGTGAGGCCGCCGTGCAGCACGCGCACGCGGCTGGCTGCCGGGTCGCTTTCGGCAATCGTGCCCTGCTTGATGAGGTTGGCGAGCAGGCGGGAGAGTTCGGCGGTGTTCACGGGGTGGCTCGTAAAATGGACGTGTGCCGATTATGCCGCCGCTTCCGCGCGCGGGCAGTCGACTGGTGGTTTGAGGGTTTTTTTTACAAGCGGCAAAGGCTGCCTGAATGTTCAGGTGGCCTCTTTTATTTGGCAGCGTTGAAATGCTGGATAACCAGCTCTTCGATCATGCTCAAATCTTCAGCGGAGAAACCGAGCAGTTCACGGGCTGGGCGGCCGTCTTCGCCGTATTGGTGGGCGGCAGCAATATAGGCCGCCAAACCGCTCATAAAGCCGACCGCGGCCTCGTTATCGGTGGTTCTGAGTTTGAGGTATTTGTATTGGTGCAGCTTGCGAAACATCAGCTTGCCGCGCGGGCTGTTGTCCGGCTTGCCGATTTTGCTGCGCAGAGCCTTGAATAGGTGGCCGGTGGTGTATTCCCAGCCGGCCACAGCATCGGTGTCGGGTAGTTGGCGCAGGGTGCGGAAGCGGCGTAGTTTGCCGTTGTAAACAAAATCCTGCTCCACCCGCAGGCGGCCGCCGAATTTGCGCGCGGCCACGCCACGGCGCGGGGTGAAGCGGTTGCCGTCTGGCGCGATGTTGGCTTGGATGCGGCGTTTATTGGCCTGGCGGATTTGGCGTCCGATGTCGCCGGCAAGGCGGCGGCGTTCGGCAGGCGACAGCTTGCGGATTAAGGTGTCGAGATTTTCGATGTAGCGGTCGAGTTCGGGGGATGCGGACATTTCAGGTAGCCTCTTTCAGGTAGCCTTAACCGCCATTGCCGAGGATGCCTACGAGGTCTTTTTTATGCTGCGGCTCGGGCTGGTGGTCTATTTTGACGTTGCCGTTATCGTCCACTAGGGCGCGGGTGCGCTCTGACAGCTTGAGCTCGATGAGGATGTCGTAGCTGTTATCAGCAAGGATGTCGGCCTCGAAGCGGTAGGCGGCCGGGTCGGTGTTGCCGGGCCCAAGAATATCGGGCTGATGGGTTTGCAACCAATTGACGATAGTGGTGTGCAGCGCGTCGAGGTTGCTGGTGAAATCGGTAATCAGCAGGGAGAGGGTGAATTCGGCGGTGTGCGAGAGGGTGGCTTTGTAGGCGCGGATGTGGCCGTTGCCGACAAACAGGGTGAGCTTGTCGGGATGTTGTGCGATTTCCGGTAGGCTTTTTTCAATGGCGGCGCGCAGCGATGCGGGTTTTTCCATAATGTTCGATTTCCTCCTGGCAGGTTACGCAGCAGCGGCAGCCGATAACGGCGCGGCGGCGCTCTTCGGGGATGGGTTCGCCGCATTCTTCGCATTCGTAGGCGGAGACGGCAGCGGCGGTTTGGCTTTTTCTTATCTGCTCCTCGAGGGCGAGACGGCGGTGCATCTCTTCGATTTCGCAGGCTTGGTCGATTTGGCGGCTCATGGTTTCGGTGGCGTGGTGAGGCATCGTTGCAGGGTATCTCGGGCGATTTTGCATTGCGCCAATTCGGCATCACGCTGCAAATAGGCTTGGGCGAGGTCGCCGTTGGTGGTGAGGCTGACGGGGGCGCGGGTGCATTCGGGCACGGTGGGGCAGCTCGGGGGCAGATAACGAACAACGGTTTTCGGGGTGCAGGCGGCCAGCAATAAGGTGGCGGCAATGACGGCTTGGGCGTGGCTCATGCGGTTAATCCCTCCAAATAGACAGTTTGCAGCCTGCCACCGATGCGGCGTTTTGCCGATGTTTTAACTTGGTTGCGTTCGGCGCTGTGGTGGCGGCAGCCGAAATGCACCCAAGAGTTGATGCCCGGCGTGTCCGGGAACTCGAGGATGAGCTGGTCGAAAGTAATCAATCCCTCATTGCGCATTTGTATGATGTCTTCGGCCAGTTGGCGGCTGGTGAGGCCGGCGGCACGGATGTCGGCAGCCGAGCCGTGCAGGTGGGCGGACGTGGGCGAGCCACCGGCGGCACGATTGACTGCCGGGCTGCGGAAGCCGGAAGTAACGCGGATGGCGACGCTGCGCCCGTATTTTTGGCACAAATAGGCGCGGATTTTTTCCAGGCGCTCGGCGGTGGATCGGATATTGGCGAGCTGGGCATCATTTGGCTGATTGTTGAGGCCACGGGCGGCGGCGATGCCGCTGCGGGTGAGCTCGGCTAGGGTGAAATGCGGGGTGATTTGGATGATTTCAGTCATTTTTTAAATAGCTCCTTCAGCGATTCGGGCAGCTCTGTGTCGCGCCATGCGGCATTGGTTTGCAGCGCTTGAGCAAGTGCATCACGGCGGGCAGCAGCTTCGGCTTGAGCAGCGGCGAGCTGCTGCATCATTTGCTGATTAGCTGCCTGCAGCGCGGCGGCGCGTTCTTCGGCCTGTTTGAGCTCACTGCGGGTGCTGGCGAGGTCATCTTTGGCATAGGTGAGCTGGGTTTGCACGGATTTGAGGCGGTAGTGCTGCACAGTTTGGGCAATGCCCGAAGCGGCGAGCAGCGCGGCGAGGATGATGGGGAGGTTTAATTTGGCGGGGAGCATGTTTCAGTTTTCAGGTAGCCTGAACTGGTGCATTTTTTGCACCAGTTCAAAAATTACACTATTCGGGAAGATGTTATTTTTCGACTGCCAGTTCGGCTTGAGCGGCATAGCGCGCGTAGGCGTTGGCGAGCTTGCTGTCGTAGTTGTGCCGTTTGTAGGCGGGGCCGTTGTAGAGGCTGGCGAATTTTTCCCAGTCTTTTTTCTGCAGGGCGGCGTGCATGGCTTTGTTGGCTTTGACAAAGCGGGCGAAGGCTTGTAGCTGTTGCCCTTCGCTTTGCTTCATGGCATCGACAAACTCATCCACAGAATCAAAACCGGCGGCTTGATGGTTAAAACCCATGATTTGGAACAAGCCCCACGAAGCGGCGAGCAGGGCGGCGGTTTTATCGATGCCCATTGCGCGGGCGAGGCGCGGATATTCGGCCACACCGCCGCGATAGCCGCCCGGCTGCGGGTGGCAGACATGCGGGGCTTCGGCAGCGGTGTGCTCGGCAAACTCTTTGCCTTTGGCCTTAACCAGCTCTTTATAAAAAATATGGCGCTCGAACAGGATTTTTACGCGGCCGTCCGGCAGGTAGCCGCTGCCGGCGCTTTCTACCTGCACGATGGCTTTGATGGCGGCGACATCAACGTCTAGCAAAGCAGCAGCGGTTTGGATGTCGGCTTCTTTCAGGTAGCCTTTTGTGGATACATGGGCAATGGCGGCGGCGGTCGCGGGGCCATAAATCCCGTCGGCAACGAGGCCGCGCTGTTGTTGGTAAGCGATGAGGGCGGCTTCGGTTTTATCGCCGAAATCACCATCGGCGGCGATTGGGTGGCCGGCGGCGATGAGGGCACGTTGTAGGACGGCGACGGGCTCGCCTTTATCGCCATGTTTGAGCAATGGGGTCATGATGATTTACTCCGGTTTCCTGGTGGTTGGATTTTGGTGACGTTGCCACGCGCCAGCAGGATGCTGCCGGTGTATAGCGCGAGGCCGAGGATGAGCAGCCAAACGATGAGGCGGTCGGCGCGCAGATAGGCGGCGCCGGCGAGCGCGGCCATTTGTAAAAAAATCAGATAGGCGATGACGGAGGCCAGCGGCTTGTGGGTTTTGCCGCGCTTGTCGAAAAACATCACGCTGATGGCCGAGGCAGTGGCGAGGGCACCAATAATGCCGTATTGCAATTGGGTCATCATAAATCTTCCTCCTCTCGGGTGCGGCGGTCGATGATGGAATAGGCGTACTGGATCATGGCCACGGAAAATGCGGAGGCGAGCACGGCACCGGTGAACTCGTTTATTTGCAACAGGCCACGGTCGGGCAACATCCAATTGAGAATGGCGGCAGCATCTTCGCCACCAAATACGCCGGAGAAATAGGAGAGGGCAAACAGCCAAGCCTTATATACTGGGCCATGCCCGCGACGGCTCAAGATAAACAGGCTGGAGCCGACCAGTGCGCCGAAAGCGATGGAAATAGGCAGGTGGTAGCTGCCGATCACAATAACGGCGGTATTGACTAGAGCGGTGTGTTTGTCAGAGGTAGGGGTTGGAGTCATGATTGGTTTAATCCCACAAATTGACGGTTTTAATAACAGCCGGCTCGTTGTTGTTTTGTTGGATGGGCAGGCTGATGGCGATGCCAGCAGGCAGTTGCGCCGGATAGCGGCACAGGCCGGGGTTACGCTCCAAAATCTCTTCCACCCGGTGGCGGCTGCTGCCATAGAGGCGGTAAGCAATGGCGCTAATGGTGTCGCCTTCGGTGCTGATGACGGTATCGGCAGCTTGGGTGATTCGGCGCATTTCAGGTAGCCTCAAAGTAGTTCGCTATCGATGCGGCGGCGGCCGAGCAGCCAGGCAATGGCGTGATGCCCTTCGCGGCGGTAGTCTTCGGCTTGCTCTTGTTTGGCGGCGGCGCGTTCGGCAGCTTTACCGGTGGCGTCGTAGTCGGCATAGGCTTCGAGCAATAAGGCTTTGGTGTAGCAGTACACGGCGCGGCGGTAGCGGTGGTGGCGGATGCTTTCGCCATTGATGGTGAGGTCATCGGCGCGGGCTAATTGCGGGCGAAGGCGCATCAGTTCGGCCAACTGGGCATTGACATAGGCCACCGCTTCGATTGCTGTATGGTGCAGGCGTTCTGGGGTGATCGTGGCGTCGATGCGGGCAGCTTGGCGCAGATGGTCGAGGTCGATTTCCGGCCAAAAACTGCCCGAGCTGATGGTTTTGAGCCTGGGCGGCTGTTCGTTACTTGGGGCAGTTGGGAAAGTGAGTTCGGACATGGCACGGCTCGGAGGTTATGTTTTGGTATGGCGGCAGCGGCGGCACGGGCTGGCGGCAAAGGAAACAACAGGAAATCCGACAGACAGGCCGCCGCGCCCCATACGGCGGGGGAGAAGGTTAGCTGTCGCCTTTACTTAATGCGGTGATGCGGGTTTTCACGCCGACACGGTCGTTATAAGTGAGCGCGGTTTCATACAGGCTGCGGGCGTAGCCTGGCATTTGCTGCTCTTCAGCCCATTCGCCTGCGGCTTTGAGCAGCTTGGCGCGGATGTTGTCATTGACGTTGTAGCGGTGCAGGCCGTCTTCGCCTTTGGCGGTGGCCCATTCGACCAGGGTTTTCAGGTGGTCGCCGGTGATGGTGCACCCGGCGGAAAGCTGGTCTGCGTACTCTTCAAGCAGCAAATCAGGCATTTCACGTTGGAACTCATCAGCGGTTGGCAATTGGTGCTCTAGCGCGAAAGCGGCGAGCGGCATAGCTTCATCGAGCAGGCCACAATCAATCATCCAAATCAGCACAGTTGGCGTGATTTTGTCGTCTGTTTGAGCTTGCTCACCCTGCAGCACCCCGGCAATCCATTCGGCGTAGGCTGGCAGCATGTCAGCCTTGGCTTTGGCTTTATCGGTGTTGCCGTTGATGGCTTTAAGGATGGTTTTGTCTTGATACAGTTGTTTGAGCAGCTGCTGATAAACGCTTAATTCGGCAAGAGGGATGTCGCCACCAGCCTCGGCGGCAAGGCGGGCGCTTTCCTGCAAAAAGTGGCGACGTGCGGGGCTAGTCATAATTGCGGTTTCCTTAATGATTCGGTAAACGGCCGGCTGCCGAATGTGGCAGCCGGCTGGCGGTGGTGGTTAGGCGGCGTATTCGAGGTTTTCCACCAGCACGGCGGCGCCGTACTCTTCGACGATATAGTCGATATTTTTGGACTGGTAGCTCTCAATTTGGTCGCGCTCGGGCGCGTCTTTAATGTGGCGACGCTCGCCGCCGGTCTGATAGTAGATAGACAGGTTTTTCAGCGGGGTAACTAGGATGGTGTCGGCCGGGAAATTGGGCACATACATCACGGGCAAGCCGCCGAGGGTGCGTTTCTCATTCAGGCGGCCGCCGGCCTCGATTTCGGTGGCTTTGTCGCCGCTGGCATTAACGATGCGGAGGTATTTATCGCCCACGGTGCGGCGTGAAGCCAGCACAACGAAGTCGGTGCGGTCGGCAAAACGTTCGTCCACCATTTCGTTGAGCACGTCGGTTACCACGGCATCGAGGTTTTTGTATTCAGATGCGCCGGGACCGTATTTAACAGCCTGCTTGGTGGTTCCGATTTGGCCGGACTGCCAGCCCATGACGCGGGTTTGATTTTCCTCACGCATTTTCTGCAGCCAGCCTTTGGCTACGTCTTGCAGCAGTGGATTGCTGGCAAAATCGCTGTCTTTCACGCGTTTCTTGCCGTTGACGCCGATGGTAATCAGGCTGATGCCGATGGATTCGGCGATTTTCTTGTTGATGCGGGCGGGGAAATCTTTGGCTACAGCTGCCCAGCCGTCGATTTCGTCGTAGCGGAGGGCCACGTCGAAGTTGGTTTTTTCCAGCAGGAATTTACGGTCGCTCAAACTGTGGATGCTGCGCGGGGCGCGGGTTTTGTTGGCGGCGGCGGTGTCGGTATTGGAGCCGATGAGGCCGCTGGATAGGCCGATAATCTGGCCGATTTTTTCCTCTTTCCCGACGATGTTGATTTTCTGCAGCAGTTCGCTGGAGAGGGCGATTTCGTCGTACATCTTCTGCACGGCGGCGGGTTCGACGGCAAAGTCTTTGCTGACTTCATCGGGGGCGATGTGGTTGGCGGCGGCGACGGCGCTAAACAGGCCGGCAATGGCGGTTTTTCGTTGTTGGGTGCGCATGATGGTTTCTTTCTGTAGAGGATGTGGCGGTTTAGGTGTGATGATTTCAGGTAGCCTGCTGCTTACCAGCCGACGGTCGGCGTCGGGTTGTTGCTGCCGGTGTGCTCTTGGCGCGCACCTTCTGCGGGTTCAGTCTCGAGGCGTAGTTTCATGGCATCAAATTCTTGGCGCAGGGTTTCGTGGTTGGCAGCCAGTTGGTTATAGGCTTGGGCGTCGGCCTCTTGCTTGTCGATCAGCTTTTGCACGAGCTCGGCGGCGGTTTGGTATTCCTGGCGAATGTCAGCGATGGTTTGGCTGTAGTCTTCTGGCTTCGCGGCGGCCGGTTGGGCAGGCTCGGCTGGCTGCTGCTCGGGTTTGCTGCCAGCAGTGAATTTGGCGAGCAGGCGGGCAAACAGGCTTTCGGCACCGGCTTCGGTGAGCGGTTTGTCGGCGGTTGGGTTTTGTGGCTGGGTTTGGTTTTGCGGCATAACGGTTTCCTCAAGTAGGCGGTAGGCGGAAAAAACGGTTTGTTGACTGCCGGCTTGTTCGGCGGCGCGGGAAAAATTGGCGGTGGTGCCGAGGCTGGCCGGCGTGTCAGTAATAGCGAGGCCGGCGAGGTAGGCTTTGCCGGTGTCGGCAAATGGGCGCACGATTTCCATGCTGGTATAGATTTTCTTGCCTTCATCCCACAGTTTTTGCAGGGCGGGCAGCACGGCGATCTTGGCGTGCAGTGCGGTTTTGCTCGGGTCTTTGTGCCAAGGCTCGGTTTTGAGTTCGAGCACGTCGCCATAACCGCCGGCATAGTCGGGCAGCAGGAAATTGACGTGCTCGAGGTTGATACGGGCGCCGTAGATTTCGGGGTCGTATTGCGCGGCCATTTCCTCCAGCTCTTGGGCGTTGATGAGGCGGCCGTCGATGGTGTCGCCGGAAACGCCGACAATGCGCCAATCGGTGGTGGTGGCTTTGCTATCAGGCATGGTTTGGTCTCGCTGTCTTGGGTGTGCGGATGGCTTGCGCGTAATAAGATGTGGATAGTTTGGCGGCAGCGGGTGGCGTGGTCTATCCGCTGTTGTTTTGGGGGGATTTTTTACAAATGCGGGATGATGCCAGCAGTCGCAAAACGGGCGATTGTTGGCTTTATTTATTTACCGACTGCAAAAAATGAGCCGAAAACACATTACGCCGCCGCCAACCGCTGCGATTGCCAGCAACCTCGACCCGCGCATTCAGGCGCGGCTGCTGTATTGGCAGGGCTGGCGCATTTCTGATATTGCCCGCCTGCTCGGGCTCAAGCCGCCCGCCGTTTACAGTTGGAAAAACCGCGATAACTGGGACGGCGGCACGCCAATCCAGCGGGTGGCGGCCAGCGCGGAAATGCGGCTACACCAGCTGATTAGTCGGCCGAAAAAATCAGATGCGGATTACAAAGAGATTAAGCAGTTGTTTGGATTGATGGGCGGACAGCCGCGCAAAGATGCTGCGCCGGAAGTAGCCGAACTGGGCGAGGTGTTGCCTGATGCGCCGAAACTGGCGGATGAGCCGCCGAAGAAAGGCAAAGGGCTGCGCATGGTGGTGGATCACGGGCACCCAATACCGACTATCGACAACCCGCCGAAGCCGCCGCGCGAAACACGGGAGCGGGTGCCGAGCAACCGCAAGCCGGAGCCGAATTTTTTTACCGCCGAACAAATTACACAAGCGCAACAAATCTTTTTGGAGCAGCAGTTCGGCTATCAGCGCGCTTGGTGGGATAACAAGGCGCGTTTCCGCAACCTGCTCAAAAGCCGCCAAATCGGGGCGACCTTTTATTTTGCGCGCGAGGCATTGGTTAATGCGCTGACGATGGGTAAAAACAAGGTATTCCTGTCGGCTTCGCGGCGGCAGGCGTTCCAATTTAAGCAATACATGATGGACTTGTCGGAGATGGTCGGCGTGGAACTCAAAGGCGACACCATCCGCCTAGGCAATAATGGGGCCAAACTGCATTTCTTGGGCACCAACAGCCGCACCGCGCAATCGTATACCGGCGATTTGTATGTGGATGAGTATTTTTGGATTCCGGATTTTGACGAGTTATCCCGGGTGGCAAAGCCGATGGCTTCGCAAAAACGGTTCCGCATTACTTATTTTTCTACGCCGTCTTCGACCTCACACCCTGCTTATCCGTTTTGGTCTGGCGAGCATTTCAACCGTGGGCGGCCAGAGGCCGAGCACATCAAGCTGGACGTATCACATGCGGCACTGGCGGCTGGGCGCGCCTGCGAGGATGGGCAGTATCGTCAGATTGTAACCTTGGATGATGCCATTGCCAGCGGCTGCGACCTGTTCGACCGAAACCAACTATTGCTGGAAAACTCACCTGAAGAGTTCCGTCAGCTTTTCATGTGCGAATTTACCGAGGACGGCAGCAATGTGTTTAGTTTCGAGCTGTTGCAGAAATGCGCAGTGGATTCGTGGGAAGAGTGGCGTGATTTTTATAAGCCGTTTGCGGCGCGGCCGGTAGGCATGCTGCCGGTGTGGATTGGCTACGACCCGACCGACTCGGGAGATGCGGCGGCGTTGGTAGTGGTGTTAGCGCCACGCTTTGCCGGCGACAAATTCCGCATCATCGAGCACCACATGCTGCGCGGCAATAATTTTGAGGAACAGGCTGCGTTTATCAAAAAGACGACCGAGCGCTACAACGTGCAAAAAATCGTTGTAGATAAGACGGGGCTGGGGGCGGCGGTGCTGCAACTGGTGCAAAGCTTTTTCCCGCCGGTGGTTGGGGTGCAATACTCGCTGCAGGAAAAGTATTTGATGGTTAATAAAATGCACTCACTCTTGCGCGACCGCCGCGTTGAGTGGGAACTGGATCACAAGGATATTACTGCGGCATTTTTGAGCATTCGCACAGTGGCAACGGCCAGCGGCAAGCAGGTTACTTATGCCAGCGGCCGCTCGAATGAGTTAAGCCATTCAGATGTGGCATGGGCAGCGTTGCAGGTGTTTTATCAGGAGCCGCTGGACGGGTCGCTTGCGACCGGTGGCGGCGAAGTGGAAATTTTCTAATGGAGCAAAACAATGAGCAATATTGATATGGAAGTATTCAGCTTTGAGGATTTACCCGGTGAGCATGGGCTGTTTGATTTTTTAGGCTGCCTGAATAACGGGGTTTATTATGAAACGCCGGTGAGCTGGCTTGATGTGGTGCGTCTATTAGAAAAAGGGGTGCATCATGCTTCGGCAATTCAGGCCAAAATCAATATCCTCAAAGTAACGTTTGAGCCGACAAGGTATTTATCGCGGGCGGAGTTTGAAAAGCTGGCGTTTAATTACTTGGTGCTGGGCAATGGCTACCTGGAAATGCAACGCAACCGCTTCGGCGAGGTGATCGGTATGCAAAGCCGGCTGGCTCTGTACATGCGCCGTGCGTCTAATCTTAAAGATTTTGTCTATTTGCGCAATGATGACTTTGGCGTCGACTACGAAAAAATCAGTGGCAATCAAATCGTGCATATCATGCAGCCTAATCTGAAGCAGGAGGTTTATGGGATGCCGTATTATTTGGCGGCTCTCAACTCCATCGACCTTAACGAGAGCGCGACTCGGTTCAGGGTGCGCTACTATAAAAACGGTTCACATGCTGGATTTATTCTGTATGCCACAGACACCAAGATCGATGAAGATGGCTGGGATAATGTTAAGCAGCAGCTCCGTAACTCTAAGGGCACCGGTAACTTTAAAAACGTGGTGCTGCGTGCGCCTGGCGGCAATCCTGATGGCATCAAATTAATTCCGATTGCAGAGATCGCGGCCAAGGATGAGTTTTTAAACATTAAATCTGTGAGCGCTGAAGATATGCTGGCTATCCACCGTGTGCCGCCGTCTCTAATGGGTATCGTGCCCAAGGCAACCGGTGGGCTTGGTGATGCGATGACAGCGGCCAAGGTGTTCGCCCGCAATGAAGTGACACCGCTGCAGCAAACGTTTATCGACATCAACGAGCGGCTTGGGCTTGAGGTGTTTAAGTTTGCACCCTACGAAATAGAGCCACAGGCTGCCTGATACTCCCTGCTCTTCCAGCAAAATCGGCTCCGAAAAATCGGAGCTGATTTTTTTATTTTTTCCCAACCTGCTCGGCGAGCCCGCGCGCTCCCCTCCCGCCTGCCCGGCGTTTAAAAAATGAGTAATTTTTATGCAACCAGCCAATATAGGCAAAACCTAGAGCCATCTTGCTTTTGATAGATTTTTTTGTGCTTAAAATTTACGCATATCTATTCAAATATAATCAAATTTAGGCTTAATTACGCGGTCGATTTTTAGCTGCTTTTTTCTGTTCTACATGCCTCCATATTTTCTTTATAAATCAGCTATGTTTTCCGTGTTGTTTTGTGGTTAATGTAGAATTAAAAACGCTTTAATCAAATGATTTAAAACAAATACAGCTAGAACTTAAAATCCGTCGCTCCTTAATACGAGCGTACCGGTTCGATTCCGGTCTCGGGCACCACAAACCGCTTTATAGCGGTTCTTTTTTGTCTCCAGATATCCTCAGAAATACACAGAACAGTTTAAAATCAATTAACTGACTGATTTTAGTCTTACTTACCCTACTTCGGAACTATTCCGCCATCTTCCTCAGTCCACATGAATTTATTGGTGCTTTTGCAGGTGCTTAACCGACCACAACCGTAGCAGGTTGTTTCAATCTAACCTTATCGAAGCCAAAGGCTACCTGAAAATTTCAGGTAGCCTTTTCATTAATCCTGTCCAAACAAGTGTACATTGGGCCCATTCTGCCAGCTGGTAAGCCTTGCAGCTGTTCAGCTTAAATGCAGCATTTCCCTAATACATATAACTACTCACATTACTGCTAGCGCGGCCAGGCATTTTTCGCGTTGGCCGTTTTGCGGGGGGATGGTTTGGCCGGGCAGGATTAAGGTGTAGCGCTGGCCGCGGCCGTGGGCTTCGAGCACGCGGTAGCACAGGAGGCCGGCGAGGCGGTCGGCGCTGGTGCCGGCGGGGTAGTCGGCGTAGCTGATGATGTGGTCGGCGGCGTGGAAGGCGGGTTCTTCGAAGTGTTTGTCGAGCAGGCGGCCGCTTTTGGCGTAGCTTTTCCAGGCGATATGTTGCAGGGAGGTGCCGGGTTGGTGGTCTTGCAGGAAGGCGAGGTCTTCGTTGCCGCCGAGTTTGAGGCGCGGCTCGCCTTCTTCGGCCGGGGTGCTGCCGGGCGGGGCGGTGTGCGGCTCGGGGGCGGGGTAGGCGAGGCCGTTGTCTGGCCAGTGCCAGACGCATTCGACGCTGCTCACGGCAAACGGCCACACGCTGGCGCAGCGCAGCGGGGGCAGGATGAGGCGGCCGCGCCTTGCGGGCAGCACGGGCCAGATGAAGGGTTGGGGCTGCTTAGCGGTGAAGAGGGCGGCGCGGTATTCGGGCTCGGTGTTGCGGCGGCTCTCTGGGGCAAACCACAGCTGGCGGTGGCGGGCTTTGACGGAAGGGGCAGGAAATAGCCGGATATCGGCAGGCTGCCCTTGGAAGAGCTCTTCTGGCAGGGTGAGGTCGAGGCGCAGGCCGAGCAGTTGGAGGCAGTTGAGCAGGGTGCCGACAAACAGGAAGCCGGCGAGCCAGAAGGCGACGATATAGGCGAGGTTTACCTGATAGTTGAGCCCGACGAGCCACAACAGGGCAATCATAGCGGCCAGGCTGATGCCGAGTCGGGTGGGGCGCAGGCGCAGGTCGCGCAGGCGCGGGCTGTATTGGTTGGTGCTCACGATACGGCTACCTGAAGCAGCATTTGTTCCAGCAGCTGGGTGATGGATTGGGGTTGCAAGGTTTGCAGGCGGTGTCTGGCCACGGCTATCCATACGGCTTTGATGTCTTCCGGCAGCACATAATCGCGGCCGGCCAGGAAGGCCCAGGCCTTGGCAGCTTTAACCACGGCAAGGCCGGCGCGCGGGCTGAGGCCGGTAACGAACAGGCCGGGCTGGCGGGTGGATTGCACCAGCCGGTAAACATAATCGGCAGCCTGCTGCGAGCATTTTACTTGGGCGGCCTGTGCCTGCCATTGGATCAGGATTTCGGCGTTGCACACGGCTTTGAGCGCGGGCAGCAGTTGGCGGCGGTCGCCTTGGGTGTAGAGCCGGCGTTCGGCTTCGGCGGAGGGATAGCCCAGTGAGAGGCGCATCATGAAGCGGTCGAGCTGGGATTCGGGCAGGGGGAAGGTGCCGAGCTGTTCGATGGGGTTTTGGGTGGCGATCACGAAGAAGGGTTTGGGCAGGCGGTAGGTTTTACCGTCTACAGAGACTTGTTTTTCTTCCATGGCTTCCAAAAGGGCAGACTGCATTTTGGGCGAGGCGCGGTTGATTTCGTCGGCCAGCAGGAAGTGGTGGAAAATGGGGCCGGGATGAAATTTGAATTGGCCGTCGGCAGGTTGGAAGACGTTGATGCCCAGGAGATCGGCGGGCAGCATGTCGTTGGTGAACTGGACGCGGCGGTAGCCGAGACCGAGTACGGCGGCTAAGCCGTGGGCGAGGGTGGTTTTGCCCACGCCGGGCACGTCTTCGAGTAAAACGTGGCCGTCGGCCAGGATGCAGGCCATCAGGTGTTGGAGAACGGTTTCTTTACCGAGAATCAGGCTGTTGAGTTGGGAGAAGACGTTTTGTAAGTAGGGATTCATGGTGTGGATTATTTGAGTTGTGGTGTGGCGTGGTGTGAATGAGGCTACCTGAAAATATTTTTACTATGACGGTATGAAGAAAAGCCCTGTTTAATCAACAGGGCATATTTTTCAGGTAGCCTAATCTTGTACCGGCTCTTCGGCGGCAACCTGCTCGATTAATTGGGAGATGCTCATGCCGCGTTCGAGCGATTGGTCGTATTTGAAGTGCAGCTCGGGCGTTTTAAACAGCTTGATGCGGCGGGAGAGCTCGCTGCGCAGATGGCCTTTGGCGTGTTCCAGTGCTTCGGCGGTAATCTCGCGCGTGGCATCGTCGAGCACGGTGTAATACACGGTGGCGTGGCTGTAGTCG
Organism: Eikenella sp.; assembly: GCF_057315495.1. NCBI lineage: Bacteria > Pseudomonadati > Pseudomonadota > Betaproteobacteria > Neisseriales > Neisseriaceae > Eikenella > Eikenella sp. The sequence goes on along the minus strand of NZ_DBHKXY010000039.1, from coordinate 7,676 downwards.
CGGGTAAGCTCGACTTCGTTGATGGTGATGAAGCCGGCGCGCGGGTCTTTGAGGCCGGTGCGGACGAGCTCGGCCAGCTCGCGCATGATTTGTTCGCGCACGCGGTCTTGGCGGGCATAGCCGCGGTGGATTTTGGCCATATGGTCTTTCTCGATAAGGGGTTATTTCAGTTCGCTGGTGCGGTCGAGCAGGGCATCCATCAGCGAATCGTATTGTTTCTTGCGGTGTTGGATGCGCAGTTGGTCGAATTCGCCCAGCTGTTCTTCAAAGGTGCGGGTTTTGAAATAGGGCTTCAGGTCGAAGGACTTTTCCAAAAACCGGATAACGTTGAGGTCGTTTTCGCGATCAACAGGGCGTAGGGGCAGCCGCCCGGTGAGCACGAAGTTGTCGGGCATGACAAGGGTGGCCACGATGATCGGATCGCCGTTTTCACGTTGGCGTATTTCGCGGACTAGGGTAAAAGTTTCAAAGGTGTAGGTTTGTTTGTCGTTCATTTTCGCGTACTCATCAGGGCAGCGGTTGGTATGGTGGGCAAACACGGTGTTAACAGGCGATATGATACGACAACCATCGTCGGCTGGGTATAGGCTGAGGCATTTATTTCTTTACATATATAGCCAAGCTGCTAGAAACCATAACCGAAAGATGGAGCTTGGTTGCGTTTGCTGATTTGCCCAACATTGCACGGCGCCACAATACTCGCAATGCCGCCTGGTCGTGCTTGAGATATAACAAGAGGCTACCTGAAAGGATTCTGGCAGCCTCTTGTGTCGCTTGATGCCTGTTTACAGGGTACGGGCTACTTCCACAATATCGAAGGCTTCCAGCATGTCGCCTTCTTGGATATCGTTGTAGTTCTTCAGCATCAGGCCGCATTCGAAGCCCATACGCACTTCTTTCACATCGTCTTTGAAGCGTTTGAGCGATTCGAGCTCGCCGGTGTGGATCACCACATGGTCGCGGATGAGGCGTACGCGGCTGTCGCGTTTGATGAGGCCGTCGGTAACCATACAGCCGGCAATATTGCCCACTTTGGAAATATTGATGACCTGACGGATTTCCACTGTGCCGGTCTGCTGCTCTTTCTGTTCGGGAGCAAGCATGCCGCTCATGGCTGCTTTCACATCGTCGATGGCGTCGTAGATGATGTTGTAGTAGCGGATTTCGATGTCTTCGTTTTCGGCCAGCTTGCGTGCGGAACCGTCGGCACGCACGTTGAAGCCGATAATGAAGGCGCCGGATGCAATGGCCAGGTTGACATCGCTTTCGGTAATGCCGCCTACGCCGCTGTGCAGTACTTCCACTTTCACCTCGTCGTTTGACAGCTTTTTGAGGCTACCTGCAAGCGCTTCATATGAACCCTGCACGTCGGCTTTGATGATAACGGCCAGATTTTGCGCTGCCTGGCCATCGCCGGCGTTGGCAAACAGGTTTTCCAGTTTGGCAGCCTGCTGTTTGGCCAACCGCACGTCGCGGTATTTGCCTTGACGGAATAGGGCGATTTCGCGGGCTTTTTTCTCGTCGGCCAACACCATGGCGTCTTCGCCAGCATTGGGCACGTCGGAAAGGCCGAGGATTTCCACCGGAATGGAGGGGCCGGCTTCCTGTACTTGTCTGCCGTTTTCGTCCACCATGGCGCGGACTTTACCGAAGGCAGTGCCAGCCAGGAGCATATCGCCTTTTTTCAGCGTGCCGCTCTGCACCAGCAGGGTAGCTACCGCACCGCGGCCTTTATCAAGGCGGGCTTCCACGATGATGCCTTTGGCGGGCGCGTCTACCGGCGCTTTCAGTTCGAGCACTTCGGCTTCCAGCAGCACGGCTTCCAAAAGCGCATCGATATTGATACCTTGTTTGGCGGAAACATCGATAAACTGCACATTACCGCCCCAAACATCGGGGATCACTTCATGTGCGGTCAGCTCTTGGCGGATACGCTCGGGATTGGCGGCTTCCTTATCGATTTTGTTCACGGCCACCACCATCGGCACGCCGGCCGCTTTGGCATGGGCAATGGCTTCGATGGTTTGCGGCATCACGCCGTCGTCGGCGGCCACCACCAAAATCACGATATCAGTGGCCTGGGCACCGCGTGCACGCATCGCGGTAAAGGCTTCGTGGCCCGGGGTGTCGAGAAAGGTGATAACGCCGCGCGGAGTCTGCACATGGTAGGCACCGATGTGCTGGGTAATGCCGCCGGCTTCGCCTTGCACCACTTTGGCGCGGCGGATGTAGTCGAGCAGCGAAGTTTTACCGTGGTCCACGTGGCCCATTACGGTTACCACCGGCGGGCGCGGCAGAGCCTCGGCTTGAACCGCGGTTTCGGTGTCGTCCAAGAAGGCTTCCGGGTCGTCCGCAGCAGCGGGTTTGCCGATGTGGCCCATTTCCTCCACCACAATCAATGCGGTTTCCTGGTCGAGCGATTGGTTGATGGTCACCATCATGCCCATCTTCATCAGGGCTTTCACCACTTCTACACCCTTAACCGCCATTTTGTGTGCCAAATCGGCCACGGTGATGGTTTCGGGCACGAGCACTTCGTGCACCACCGGCTCAGTTGGGGCTTGGAAGGCATGTTGGTTCGGCTCCAGTTTGAGCTGTTTCTTGCCTTTTTTGCCACCACGTACGCGCTCCTCATCGCCACGATTGCTGCGTTCTTTGCCTTTGCCTTTGGCGGAACGGCCGCGCGGTATGTCGTCGTCGCGTTGCTGGTGGCGATCGCCTTTTTTCGGGCGGCTGCCGCCGGGAGCGGCATTGTAGGAGGAAAGGGGGGCTTTTTCGCTCGGTGCGGCGCTGCGCGGGGCAGACTGCTGCTCTTTGGCCAGCTTGGCTTCCTGCTGCGCCTGCAGTTTGGCTGCTTCGCGGCGGGCCTGGCGCTCCTGTTTTTCTTTCAACAGGGCTTGCTGGTGGGCACGCAGAGCCTCGGCGCGGCGGGCTTCTTCGTCACGCATGGCCTGTTCGGCGGCGCTAACCACTTCCACCGGCTGCGGTGTTGGCTCAGGGGCCTTTTCTTTTTTCGGTTTGCGGCTGCGTTTGGGTTTGGCTTCTGCTGCCGGTGCTTCATCCGGTGTGGCTGTTTCAGTAGCTACTGGTGTGGCATCGGCTTTGGAGTCAGTGGGTTCGGTGGCAGGTGCTTCAACCACTGTTGCCTCGGCGGCTTCTGAGGCTACCTGAACATTCTGTGCTTCTACGGCAGGCGCAGCTACAGGTGCTTTCTCAGCAACAGGAGCAGCAGCCGGTTGTACTGGTGCAGCTTCGGCAGCAGGTTTGCTCTCGGCAACTGCTTCAATTGGCGGCACGGCCACGCGGCGGCGGCGGCGGGTTTCCACCTGTACGCCGGCCACAGTGCTGCGTTCGGTACGGGTACGGCTCACGCTGATAGATACGGTGCCACTATCGTTCTGTTTGCGCAGGTGTGCCAGCAGGGCTTGTTTGTCTGCCGGACTGATGCTGTCGGCACCGCTGCTTTTTTCCACGCCGGCGGCTTTGAGCTGCTCCAAGAGCGTGGGCACGGATTTTTTCAGTTCGGCGGCAAATTGTTGTACGGTATTACTCATAAGTTTCCGGCCTCCTTATTCCTGTGTTTCGGCAAACCAATGTTCGCGGGCAGCCAAAATAACGGTTTTGGCTTCTTCTTCGCTTACGCCGGTTATTTCGATCAATTCGTCGGTGGAAAGCTCGGCCAGGCTGTCACGGGTGGTGATACCGGCTTGTGCCAAATCGCGCAGCATGTCTTGGTCGATGCCGTTGAGGGTTTTCAGCTCTTCTTCCACTTCGTCCAGTTTTTCTTCCGACATGATGGCCAGAGTAAGGATGGCGTCGCGAGCGCGGTTGCGCAGGGTTTCCACGGTGGCCTCGTCGAAGCCGATTTCCACCAGTTCGGCAGCAGGCACATAAGCCACTTCTTCCAAAGCGGCGAAGCCTTCTTCAATCAACAGGTCGGCGGTTTGTTCGTCCACGTTCAGGTGTTGCATGAACAGGCTGCGGATTTGCGCATCTTCGGCTTCGTGACGCTCTTCGGCTTCCTGTACGGTCATGATGTTGAGCTGCCAGCCGGTAAGGTCGGCGGCGAGGCGTACGTTTTGGCCGCCGCGGCCGATGGCGGGCGCGAGCTGGTCTTCGGCCACGATAACGTCTACTGAATGGTTGTCTTCATCAATCAGAATACGGCTGACTTCAGCGGGGGAGAGTGCATTAATCACAAACTGGGCAGTTTCGGGCGACCATAGCACCACGTCCACTCGTTCGCCGGCCAATTCGTTGGATACGGCATTCACGCGCGAGCCGCGCACGCCGATGCAGGTGCCTTGCGGATCAATACGTGCATCATTGGATTTAACGGCAATTTTGGCGCGTTGGCCGGGATCACGGGCGGCTTCTTTGATTTCCAGCAGACCGTCTTCGATTTCCGGCACTTCTTGTTCAAACAGTTTCACCAAAAATTCGCGTGAGGTGCGGCTGAGGATAACTTGTTTGCGGCCGCTGTTGCCTTGTTCGTCCACGCGCAGGAAGAGGGCGCGGATTCGGTCGCCGCTACGGAAGTTTTCGCGCGGGATGCACTGGTCGCGCGGAATCAGTGCGTCCAAACGGCCGACTTCCACAATGATGCCGTGGCGCTCAACACGTTTGACCGTGCCCATTACCACGTCTTCGCGGCGGGCGAGGAATTCTTGCAGAATCTGCTCGCGCTCGGCATCGCGAATGCGCTGCAAAATGATTTGCTTGGCAGTTTGTGCGGCTTGGCGACCGAAGGCCACATTTTCCAGCTCTTCTTCGTAATACTCGCCGATTTGCAGCGGGGAGTCGGGGAATTCTTCTTGGATTTCCTCGATGGTTTTTTGCGTGTCGGGATAGGTGTAGTCTTCATCCGCCACGATTAACCAGCGGCGGAAGGTGTGATATTCACCGGTGTTGCGGTCGATGCTCACGCGTACGTCCATGTGTTCGCGGTCGGCCTTTTTCTTGGCGGCCACCGACAGGGCGAACTCCAATGCTTCGAATACCACTTCGGATTCAACGTTTTTTTCGCTGGCCAGGGCTTCGGCCAGTTGCAACATTTCACGGCTCATGGGAATGAACTCTCCATTAATTGATAAATAGGCAAATTAGAATTCGGGCTTCAGGCGCGCCCGGTCGATATTGGATAATTCGATGGCAGCAGTTTTGCCATCGAAGGCGATAGTCAGCACATCGGTTTCAAAGTTTTCGATGCGGCCGATGAAGTTTTTCTGACCCTCCACCGGCAAACGGGTTTTCAGCTTGACGAGGCTACCTGAAAAACGGATGAAGTCAGCCGCTTTTTTTAGTGGGCGGTCGAGGCCGGGGCTGGAAATTTCCAGCCGTTTGTAGTCCACATCTTCCACCATGAAGAGGCGGCTCAAATGGTTGCTGACGGTGGCGCAGTCTTCCACGGTAATGCCTTCGGGCTTATCGATAAACACGCGCAAATCGCCTTGTGCGGTGAGCTCGAAATCCACCAATTCATAGCCCAGGCCGGGCAGGGTTTTTTCTAAAACGGCTTGAATATCCATGATTCCCTAGTTGGAAAACAAAAAAATGGCCTCGGGGCCATTTCTCATTTATCTCGTATAAATAACTGAAAAACGGCGCGATTCTAAACTATATTCGGCGGTTTGGCAAATCTGTTTGCACCCGATGCGCAGGGTGACGGGCGGGCTGTGAGAATCGCGCAACAATGCAGGATTGGAACGAAGGATAAGGTTGGATTGTGGCTTTAAACTGATCTGAGGCTTATGTTTTGGCGTAACAGTACAGAAACGTTATTTTCATTTTAGATTGTGGCCGATACTTTCAGGTAGCCTGTGTTACCACGCGATGTAAAACATTGCCTTAGCCAAAAACACAATCAGCAGCATCTGCACTAGCACGGCGCGATGGATGTATTTGGAGAAGGCCACGGTCATGGTGTGGCGGCGCATACGGGTAACGGCGGCCAGAAAGTGGCAGAGGATGCTGAAAGCCAGCAGCAGCTTGATGGAGAGCTGGATAAAGAAAGAGTTGGCAAACGGGTTGTGTAGGATTTGCAGGTAGCGGTGCATCATTACCAGACCGGAAAGAAATAGCAGCCCGACTACCCAGGGCATAACCTTCACCGCCCGTGCGGAAAGCGCTCGTTCCGCTTCGCGCCGCACCTCACGGCTGACTTTTTTGGTGTGCAGCACCGACAAAACCAGCGACTCAAATAGCACCCCGCCCACGAAGGTAATGGCACAGAATAAGTGAATGATGTGTGCAACGGAGTAAACAGACATTTACCTGCCTTTTGATGCAGTCACAGAAAAATGCGATACTCTCACAGGCAGGTAGGGCGGTCAAATCCGCCATACCTCTCTGATACTGACAGAAAGGGTATATATCATGAGAAAATCTACCGTTACTTCTCTTTTCACCGTTATGTTGCTGACTGCCTCCCTAAGCGCCTGTACCGGCATGACCACCAAACAGCGCAATATCGCTGTGGGTGCCGCAGTGGGCGGCGTGGCCGGCAATGTGATCGGCGGTGACACCGGCTCGACCTTGGGTGGTGCTGCCTTGGGCGGCCTGGTAGGCAGCCAGGTTCAATAAGTTCTAAACCCTTGCCAATGATGCGGGCGGAAGTGTGAAAGCACTTCCGCCCGTAGTTGTTTTGATGTAGTGGATTAAAATTAAGAATACTGCTGCGTTGGCTTGCCTTGCTGTACTACTTGTACTATCTGCGGCTCGCCGCCTTGTCCCATTCTTAATTTTAATCCACTATATTTATATTGGCACGGTTTTGATATTCGACCATTCGAGTAAGCCGAAGCTGGGTAAACCAAGGCTGCCTTCCGTTTTATCGAAATGCTTAGAAATAATGTGTACCGCAGCCGGCCGGTAAGCCGGGTTCTGTCGTTGGACAGTCATTCCTCTAGGCCGATTGTTGCCAAGCGGCTCAAGCAACCTACCCGAATGCTCGGCGAGCAGCGTCATTGCATCCTGTTTGGTCTTGCTGCGGATGGGGTTTAGCCTGCTACGGACTGTTACCAGCCGCACGGTGCGCTCTTACCGCACCATTTCACCCTTACCTGTGCTGCGTTGCCGCAGCCATCGGCGGTTATGCTTTCTGTTCCACTTTCCGTCGCCTCGCGGCGCCCGGCCGTTAGCCGGCATCCTGCTCTGTGCAGCCCGGACTTTCCTCCCCGCCCAAAGGCGCGGCGACTGTCTGGCCTGCTGCGATACGGGCAAGATTATAACGGATTGGGCGGGAAAGGCTACCTGAAAGTTGCAATGCCCAAAAGAAGGCTTGGTTTTACTCGCATGGAGCACGAATTGCCTAGCCTGCTGATGCAAGGGCAACTCAAGGTGGGCTACCTGAAAAGATAATATAAACGATCAAGTGCTTACTAGGCCAAGTCGTCGATGCTGTTGGCTACTTGTTCCAGTTCGCCGCCGTCGCTCGACCAGAGGAAGATGGCTTCGCCGAGCTGTTGCGGAGATTCGGGCAATAGGAGCAGGAAGTCGCCGCATTGATTGTCGCCAATCAGCACGGCTTGGGCGGGGAAACCATGCCAGTTTTCCCGAGCAGAGGCGGTTTCTTTGGCAATGTGATGGCAGGTGCGGCGCAGGCGTTTTTTATCGGAGGTGTCGGCATAAGTAACAAAAAAGGTGCTAAAGCCTCCCGCAAGCCTTATCCTGCAAGG
>NZ_DBHKXY010000038.1:0-73324 GCF_057315495.1 Eikenella sp. | reverse complement strand
TGTGTTATCTTCATATTTCGAGGGTAACATATCTGCTAATCTAGTACAGCCCCTTATGTTTTCAGGTAGCCTTTTCTTATATCCCGCGGTTTAGGCGGCGTTTAAATCGAAGCCACTATGGCGGAGTAGGGCGTCGATGCTGGGGGCGCGGCCGCGGAAGGCTTGGAAGGATTCGGCGGCGCTGCGCGAGCCGCCCACGGCGAGGATTTCTTGCCAGAAGCGGCGGCCGCATTCGGCCACATTGCCGCTTTCTTCAAATGCGGCATAGGCATCGGCGCTGAGCACTTCGGCCCAGGCATAACTGTAGTAGCCGGCCGAGTAGCCACCGGCGAAGATGTGGCCGAAGCTGTTGGCGAAGCGGTTGTAGGCGGGCGGCTGCACCACGGCCACTTCGCGGCGCACGCTGTCTAACACTTGAGCCCAGCCGGCAAGGCGGGCGGGATCGGTTTCGCTGTAAATCAGCATATCAAACAGGGCGAATTCCATCTGGCGCACGAGGAACATGCCGCGCTGGAAGTTTTTGGCGGCGAGCATTTTGTCGAACAATTCCTGCGGCAGCGGTGCGCCGTTATCTTCGTGTTCGGACATGCCGCGCAGTACATCGTATTCCCACACGAAGTTTTCCATAAACTGGCTGGGCAGCTCCACGGCATCCCATTCCACGCCGTTGATGCCGCTCACGCCAAGCTCGTCCACTTGGGTGAGCAGGTGGTGCAGGCCGTGGCCGGTTTCGTGGAAAAGGGTGAGGATTTCGTCGTGGGAGAGACGGGCTTCTTTGCCGGCTGCGGGCGGGGTGAAGTTGCACACCAGATAGGCTGTGGGGCTTTGCAGCTGGCCGTTGGGCAGGCGGCGGCGGCCTTTATAGTCGTTCATCCATGCGCCGCCGCGCTTGCCTTCGCGGGCGTACAAATCCATATACACGCCGCCGATGTGTGCGCCGTTCTGCGAGAGCTCGAAATAGCGCACGTCGGGGTGCCATACGGGCACGGTTTTTTCGGTGAAATCCACGCCGTAGAGCCGTTTGATTTGGGCGAACAGGCCAAGGAGCGCTTTGCCCACGGGGAAGTATTTTTTCACTTCGGTTTCGCTAAACGAATATTTGGCCTGGCGCAGTTTTTCGGAGGCATAGACCAAATCCCAGGGCTGTGGGTTTTCGATGGCGAGGGTATCGCGGGCGAAGGCCTGCACTGCGGCAAAGTCCTGCTCGGCGAAGGGTTTGGCACGTTTGGCTAAATCGCGTAGGAAATCCAGCACTTGCGCGGGTGAGTCGGCCATTTTGGTGGCCAGCGAGAGCTCGGCGAAGTTGGTGTAGCCCAGCAGTTTGGCTTCCTGCAGGGTGATTTCCAGGCGGCGGGTGATGTTGGGGCTGTTGTCGAACCGGCCTTCGTTGGAAAGCTCGCTGGCGCGGGTAACGTAGGCGCGGTATACCTCTTCGCGCAGTTCGCGCTGATCGGCGTATTGCATCACGGCGAGGTAGTGCGGCATTTGCAGGCCGATTTTGTAGCCGCTTTTGCCTTCGGCTTGCGCGGCGGCGGCAAACATGGCCATGGCGTCTTCAGGTAGCCCGGAAAGCGGCTCAGCATTGTCGAAATAGAGGGCGAAGGCATCGGTGGCATCGAGCACGTTTTGCGAGAATTTGGCGGCCAGTTGTGCGCCTTCGGTTTGCAGCGCGGCGAATTCAGCCTGCTTTTCGGGCGGCAGCTCGGCACCGCTGAGCACGAAATCGCGCAGGTCGTGGTTGAGCTTGGTTTGCTGCGCCGGGCTTAGGGCGGCGAATTCGGGGGAGCTTTTGATGGTTTTGAAGCGTTGGTAAAGCTCGATGTCTTGGCCGATTTCGGTGAAGAACACGGTGATTTCCGGCATCAGCTCGTTATACACGGCGCGCAGCTCGGGGGTGTCGGCCACGGAGTTGAGGTGCGATACCACGCCCCAGATGTGGCCGACGTGCTCGGTGATGTCGGTGAGTTTTTCCACGGTGTTGCCCCAAGTGACTTTGTTTTGAGCCTTAACGGCAGCAATGCCGGCACGGGCTTCGGCGAGGGCGGATTTGAGGGCAGGGCGGATGTGGGCGGTTTGGATTTGGTCGAAACGCGGCTCTTCGCCGAGTTGGAGCAGGGGATTCACGGGTTTTCCTTTTGATGATGGGGATGATACGGGCAAATAGGGGCGGGGCGGGTTTTCACAAGGGCAGGGGCAGGGTTAATTGGTGTTTTCAGGTAGCCTGGGTTTGAGGCAGCTTGAGGCTACCTGAAAATAAGTATCTGACTGTTGCGGAATGGGGTGGTTTGGGTTTGTTGCGCTATGCCATGCGGTTTCAGGTAGCCTTTGTTGATGAAGCTGTTTGACTAATGGCTCAATGGGATGGTTGGTAGGCTTTCAACAGCCGGTAAAACAGTTCTACTGCTTGGGCGTGCTGCTGTGTGGAAATCGGGTGGGATAGGAAGTCCGGCCAATCGAGATCGCTAGGGTGGAAGCCGCAGACGTAGGCCAGGATCATGTTGGCAAAGCCGGCGGTGGATTCGGCATAGCCCAGTTGTTGGGCAACGAAATCGTGGAAGGGGCGGAGGGTGTCTGGTTCGTCGATATGGTGGCAGCGGGTGGCCATGGTGTAGCCGCTGATGAAGTTCATTAGGCTGGGAAGTGTGGGCGGGTTGATATACATACCGAGCCGGTTTTGCATTTGGAAGAGCAGGGCGGAAAGGTTATTGGAAAAAGGCATGGTGTGGGTTTGGGGCTACCTGAAAAGTGGGCATGATTATAGCCAAAGCACACTTTGCTTCCTACTGCGGTGGCTTGTCTTGCGGCTTGCCGGTGGGTGGGGAAAAATTGTTTCGGCTATGGCGAAAGAGTCAGTTTCAGGTAGCCTCGGTTGCGGTGTGAATACGGATAAAAACTGCCGACCTTTCCATAATATTTGCGGAAGGGTCGGCAGGGCAGGCTACCTGAAAACGTAATGCGGGCAGCCGGATTATTTGCCGTTTGCTGCGGCAGGAGCAGATGCGGCTTCTGCTGCGGCTTGGGCCGGCGTTGCTGCTGCGGTCGGGGCAGCTTCAGTGTGTTGCTTGAGGCCGCCGCCGAGGGCTTTATAGAGGTCGGCCAGGTTTTCCAGCATGGAAAGCTGGGTGGCGAGCACGGCGGCATCGGCGGAGTAGCTGCTGCGTTCGGCATCGAGCACTTCCAGCGAGCTGGATACGCCGTGGCGATAGCGCAGATTAATCAGGCGCAGGCGGTCGTTGTAGGCTTTTTGGGTTTGCACGCGAGCATCGTATTGCTGTTGCAGGGTTTCGCGCGCCACCAGGGCGTTGGATACGTCTTGGAAGGCGGACTGCACGGCTTTTTCATACGCGGCCACGGCCGATTGCTGGCGCAGTTTGGCCACATCCAGGCTGGCGCGCAGGCTGCCCCAGTTGAAAATGGGCACTTTGATGGTGGGGGAGAACACCCAGGTGCGGTTTATACCGTCGAACAGGCGATTCATTTCGGTACTGCCGGTACCGATGCTGCTGGTGATGCTGATGCTGGGGAAGAAGGCGGCACGGGCGGCGCCGATATTGGCATTGGCCTGGCGCAGGTTATGCTCGGCAGCTCGGATATCGGGGCGGTTTTGCAGCAGGTCGGAGGAGAGACCGGCGGGCAGCTGGTTGATGCGGAATTGCTTGTTCAGCGGCAGGCCGGCGGGCAGATTATTGGGCACGGGCTGGTTGATCAGCACGGCCAGGGCGTTGTGTGCCTGTTCGCGGGCGCGCAGGGCGGCGGCGTAGTCGGCTTTGGCCGATTCAATCAGGGCTTCCATTTCACGCAGGTTGACGGCAGAAATTACGCCGGCATTGTGCTGGATTTGGTTAAGCCGGTAGGTTTGCTCGCGGGTTTGCAGCACCCGCTGGGCGAGTTTCATGGATTCTTCAGCGTAGCGTTCGTTGAAATAGGCTTTGGCCACGGCGGAAACCAATGCGAGGTGGGCGGAATCGCGGGCGGCGGCGCTGCTGAAATAGCCTTGCAGTGCGGCTTGGTTGTTGCTGCGGGCTTTGCCGAACAGGTCGAGCTCATAGGAGGCGATGCCGAGGCCTACGTTGTAGGATTCGGCGATATAGGAGCGGCCGGTGGCGCTCAAATCCTGTGCCACACGGGCACGTTGGCCGGTGCCGCTGGCGTTGATGCCGGGCAGGGAGGCGGCGCGGGTGATGGCATATTGGGCGCGTACCGCTTCGGCATTCAGGGCGGCCATGCGCAGGTCGGGGTTGTTTTGCAGCGCCAGGGTAATCAGGGATTTGAGGCGCGGGTCGGCAAAGTAATCTTCCCAGCCGGTGTCGGCGGCGCGGTTGCTGTTTTGGCCGGCGGCGGTGTCGTAGCGGAAACCGGCGGGCACGTTTACTTCTGGCTGCTGATAGTGCGGCGCGAGGGTGCAGGCGGAAAGCAGCAGGCTGAAGGCGAGGCTGCCGGCAATCGGTTTTAAAACGGTTGTTCTCATGTGCTTTGTCCTTATGGTTTTCAGGTAGCCTCCAATGCGGCAGAGGCTACCTGAAAACGTTTTACTGGTCGTTATGCAGGTCGCGTTTCTCTTCTTCGCTCAGCCCCTCTTCGGCGGCGGCAACGTAGAGTTCGGCCTGCTCGGGGCTGATGTTGGTGTGGGCAGCCGCCATTTCGGTTTCGTGTTGGGACGGTTTAAACAGTTTGCGTACCAACACGTAGAATAGCGGCACCAGGAATACTGACAGCAACGTACCGACAGACATCCCCCAGAATACGGTGGTGCCGATGGCGCGTTGGCTGGCGGAGCTGGCGCCGGAGGCGATATACAGCGGCACCACGCCTAAGATGAAGGCGAAGGAAGTCATCAGAATCGGGCGGAAACGCAGGTGGGCGGCGGCCAAGGCCGATTCCATCGCGCTCTTGCCTTGCGCTTGCAGGTCTTTGGCAAATTCGATAATCAGAATCGCGTTTTTCGCGCTCAAGCCGATTACGGTAATCATACCGACCATGAAATAGATGTCGTTGAAGAACACCTCTCGGATGTGGAATACGCCGTTGAATAGGTTGCGGCCGAACACGCCCAGCACCACGCCGAGGAAGCCCAAGGGAGCAACCAGCAGCACGGCAGCGGGAATCGACCAGCTTTCATACAGGGCGGCCAGCACGAGGAAGGTGGCCAGCAATACGAAGCCGTAGAGCATGGTACGCTGGGAAGAGCCGCTGGCCTGTTGGCGCGATTCACCTGCCCATTCCACGCTGTAGCCGTCCATCTGCGACACGATGCGTTCTACCTCGGCCATAGCATCGCCGCTGGCGAAGCCGGGTTTGACCGCGCCACTAATCGACATGGCGGGATAGCCGTTGAAGCGGGTGCTCTGCTCCATGCCGGCTTCCCATGAGGCGCTAACCACAGTGGAAAGCGGTACGGCCACGCCTTGGCCGTTAGGCACGGTCATAGCCAGAATTTGCTCGGCCTGCATACGGGCCTGGGGCACGGCTTGCACATACACTTTTTGCAGGCGGCCGTTATTGGGGAAGTCGTTTACATATGCTCCGCCAAGAGCCGTACCCAAGGTGCTGCGGATAGAAGCCATGCTGATGCCTTGTGCGGCAGCGGCGGCGCGGTCGATGGTGAGCTTGAGCTGCGGTGCGTCTTCCAAGCCGGCGGCACGGGTGTCGCCGAACATCGGGTTTTTGCGCATTTCAGCAATCAGCTTGTTGCGTGCTTCCACCAAGGCTTGGTGGCCGTGGTTGTTGCGGTCTTGCAGGTAGAACTCCAAGCCGCCGTTACCCAGCTCGCGGATGGGCGGCGGATTCACAGCGATGGCGAAACCGTCGCGGATCATGCCGCTGCCCATGAAGGCACCGGTCAGTTTTTGAGAAATACTGGCCGCGTCTTCGCCCGGGCCTTTACGTTCGTCCCAGTTTTTCAAAATCACAAAGCCCATAGCCATGTTCTGGCCGCTACCTGAAAAGCTGAAGCCGGATACGGTAAATATATCTTTCACGCCGGGTGTATTTTGAGCAATCTGCTCCACGGCCAGCAGGGTTTTGTCGGTACGCTCTTTGGTGGCGCCAGCAGGCAGCTGGATGCTGACCATCAGGTTGCCTTGGTCTTCCGACGGCAGGAAGGAAGACGGGATATGGGTGTAGAGCAGGCCGGCGGCAGCTACCAGAGCCAAGTACACAATCAACATACGCCCGGCACGGTGTAGCAGGGCGGCCACCCAGCCTTCGTAGCGCTTGTTACCGGCGGTGAATTTGCGGTTGAACCAGCCGAAGAAGCCGGTTTTTTCCTCGTGATATCCTTTCTCAATCGGTTTGAGCAATGAAGCGCACAAGGCCGGCGTGAGCGACAGGGCGAGGAAAGCGGAGAAGGCGATGGAGAGTACCATGGTGATGGCAAACTGCTGATAGATTTTGCCGGTGGCACCGCTGAACATGGCCAGCGGTACGAACACGGAAATCAACACGGCGGTAATGCCGACCACGGCGCCGGAGATCTGACCCATGGCCTTATGCGTGGCTTCACGCGGCGGTAGGCCTTCTTCCGACATGATGCGTTCCACGTTTTCCACCACCACAATGGCGTCGTCTACCACAATACCGATTACCAGCACCATGGCAAACATAGTCAGTACGTTGATCGACATGCCGAAATAATAGATGCCGGCAAAACCGCCCAAGAGTGAAATCGGCACCACGATGGTGGGGATTAAGGTGTAGCGGATGTTTTGCAGGAACACAAACATCACAATGAACACCAACACCATGGCTTCCACCAAGGTGTGTACCACCTGTTCGATGGAGATTTCCACAAAGGTGGACGTATCGTACGGGGCGCTCCAGGTAACATCACCGGGGAAATACTGCTCCAATTTTGCCATACGTTCTTTTACCAGCGTGGCAGTGGCAGTGGCGTTACCGCTGTTGGACAGCATCACGGCCATACCAACGGTCGGCTTGCCGTTGAGGCGGGTGCTGGCAGAGTAGTCTTGCGAACCCAGCTCGATTTTGGCCACATCGCGCAGATAAACGTTGGCACCGTTTGTGTTGCTGCGCAGGATGATGTTGCCGAACTCTTCCGGAGTGCTGAGCTGGCCGTCGGCGGTGATGGTGGCGGTAATGGTTTGCCCTTGGCTGGCCGGCAGCGAACCGAGCGAGCCAGCGGAAATTTGCACGTTTTGCGCGCTGATGGCGGCGGAAACGTCGGCAAAAGAGAGGTTGAAGTTTTGCAGTTTCTGCGGGTCTACCCAAATACGCATGGCGCGCTCGGCCGCAAACAGACGTACCGCACCCACGCCTTCAACACGCTGCAATTCGGGCACGATGTTGCGCTTGGCATAGTCGGCCATTTCTTCCAAGTCTTGGGTTTGCGAAGAGAGCGCCACCACCATCAGGAAGTTGGAGCGGGATTTGGATACGCTCACGCCGTATTGTTGCACGGTAGCCGGCAGGCTGGACAACACTTCGTTCAGCTTGTTGTTCACTTCCAGCTGTGCCACGTCTTCATCGGTATCGGGGGTGAAGGTGAGGGTAACGCTACCTGAACCGCTGGAGTCGGCAGAAGTAGACATATAGTCCAAGCCTTCTACGCCGTTCATATTACGTTCGATCACAGCCAACACGCTGTCTTCCATCACCTGGGCGGAAGCGCCGGGGTAGGTGGCGGTGAGGTTGAACGTAGGCGCGGCAACAGATGGATATTGCGATACTGGCAGTTTTTGGATGGCCAGTACGCCCGCCAAAATAATAAAGATGGAAATAACCCATGCGAACACGGGGCGGTCGATAAAGAATTTAGCCATTTACACACGCCCCTTTATTTGGCTTGGGAAGCGGATTGGGCGGCCGGAGCAGAAGCTGCCGCGCCGGATTGGGCCGGAGCAGAAGCGCTGTTGGGCCTGGCCGGAGCGGCAGGTGCGCCGGATTGCTGCGGTTGAGAGGCTTGCCATTCTTGGGTTTTCACTTTTTGCGCCCCCCTCATGCCGGCAATCATGGTGCCGTCCATGGCCACTTTGTCGCCGTCTTTCAGCCCGCCGGTAATAATCCAGTTGTTGCCGCTTTGGCCGGCAATGGTTACTTCTTGTGGGCGCATCGAGCCGTCGGCGGCCACGACAACCACGGTGTCTTTCGCACCACGGGTAACAGCACGCTGCGGAATGAGGTAGGCGCTGTTGGCTTGTGCCTGTGGTAGGCGTACGCGCACATACAGGCCGGGCAACAGGATGTTGTCATCGTTCGGCACTTCCACCCGCAGGGAAACTTGGCCGGTGGTTTCGTTTACTGTCGGGTCAGTAAACAGCAGGCGGCCTTTTTGCGGGTATTCACTGCCGTCTTCCAGAATAATGGTTACCTCCACCGCGCCGTTTACCGCGCTCATCTGGCCTTCGGCAATCTGGCGGCGCAGTTTCATCACCTCCAGCGCAGACTGGGTAACGTTCACATACATCGGATTGGTTTGTTGGATAGTGGCCAGCACGGTTGCACCGCCGGCAGTGAGCAATGCGCCTTCAGATACGTTGGAGCGGCCGATATAGCCGGAAATCGGCGCGGTGATGCGAGCGTGGTTTACATTTACCTGTGCCGAGCGGATAGCGGCGCGGGCGGCGTTTACATTGGCCGCAGCAGAGCGTTGGGCGGCCACGGCAGCATCGTATTCCTGTTTGCTGATGGCATCGGCGGCCACCAAGGGCTGGTAGCGTGCCAAATCGGCATTGGCTTTAGCCTGAGCGGCTTCGGCGGCAGCCAGCTGGGCGCGTGCGCTGGCGAGGCCGGCTGAGTAGCTGGCGTCGTCCAGTTGATACAGCGCCTGGCCGGCCTGTACATAACTGCCTTCTTGGAACAGGCGGCGTTTGATGATGCCGCTCACCTGCGGACGCACTTCGGCGGAACGGAAAGATTCCAAGCGGCCGGGCAGCTCGGTGCTGATCGTGGTGTCTTCTGCCTTCACAGTAAGCACGCTGACCACTAATTCCGGCGCCTGTTGTTGCTGTTGCTGGCCTTTGCTGCAGGCAGACAGCGCCAATACGGAAGCCACGGCGATTGCGCTCAGCCGAAAGCTTGTTTTCCCTGATATGCTGAAAGATGTCATTATGATGGTCTTAAATTAAGTTGATGTTTAATTAATGAATTATGGCCGCTTGGAGCCGGGAAAGGCAAAAGCAGCCGCAGAGAATAAAAACGGCATTTTACATACATCATTGTATGTTGTCTATGGCTGTATAAATGAAGAAATGCTAATATGCTAAAAAGCAACATTATTGCGTAGGCGGGCTGCAAGTGAGCTTGAAAGCCTGCTCTAGGCATGACAAAATTAATTAATAAATAAACCAGTTAATGATCTGGAAATAACGATGAGAAAAACAAAAGTCGAAGCGCTGAAAACACGCAACTACCTACTTAAGGCAGCCTTGGATACATTCTATACAAGAGGAGTTAGCCGTTCATCCCTAAACGAAATTGCTCAAACTGCCGGTGTAACACGTGGCGCGCTGTATTGGCATTTCAAAAATAAAGAGGATTTGTTTGAGGGTCTGTTTCAACAAGTATTTGCCGAGCTGTCCAGCGAGCTGGCAAATGATATAGAAACCCAATCGCCGGATATTTGGGAAAGTTTTGAAGTCGCCACGATTAATCTGTTTCAAAAGCTGGAAACCGATGAAACAATAAGGAAATTTTGCAATATCATTCACTTGAAGTGCGAATATACTGAGCAGAACCATTCTGTAGTGAAAATTATTCGCAGCTATCAGGATATGTGGCAGCGCCAGCTCACCGCTGTGCTGACACTGAGCCTGCAACAGAAAAAGCTGCCGGAAGATTTGAATATTAATCTGGCGGTGGTGTTTATGATGTCGGTGATCAGCGGGCTGATGAGTATTTGGATGAATATGCCCGAGCAATTCAGCATCGGCAAAACCGCGCCGCAGATTATCCGCACCGCTATGGGTGCATTGCAGCATGCGCCGGCTCTGTGCACCCAGTCTTCCAAACCCTTGTCGCTGAGTATGCGGCAGCATAAGACCTAATCTTTCCATACCCCATACAGGCTACCTGAAAACCGTCTGCCGAACGATGCAGAGGTTTTCAGGTAGCCTGAAGCCTTTTTATAGCAGGATTTTTGCAAACAATGCAGCTGAAATATATATTGCTGCAAAGCAGGCCAATTTGTTGGCTATCCGCTATACGGGCTACCTGAAAACCATCTGCATGAACGGCTCGGTAAGTTTCAGGTAGCCTCAGCCGTTGATTACCGTTTTAGCTTTTCAAAATCTGCCATAGCCATATGAAAACCTTGTCTCCCAAGTTAATCCTCTCCCTGTTGCTCATCAGCGTGGCGGCCGGCCTGACCGGCATTGTGCTGACACTGTTGCTGCACACGGTGCAACATTTGGCGTTTGGTTATCCGTTGCATGTCGAGTTGTCGTACCGAGTGATGGTGGAAGAGAGCGCACCATTGCGGCGCTTGATAGTACTGCTGTTGTGTGGCGGTTTGGTGGGGGTGGGCTGGGTGATGCTGCACCGGCTGGCCTCGCCTTTGGTCTCGATTAAAACGGCAGTGGCGAACAGGCAGAGAATGCCCTTGGCGGCCACGCTGATTCATGCGCTGCTGCAGATTGTTACCGTGGGCTTGGGCTCGCCGCTGGGGCGTGAAGTGGCACCGCGTGAAATCAGTGCGGCGCTGGCGGAGCGTTGGGCGGAATCACAGGGTTTGGATGAGGAAGAACGCAAAATATTGCTGGCCTGCGCTTCGGGCGCGGGTTTGGCGGCGGTGTACAACGTGCCGTTGGCGGCAGCGGTGTTTGCTTTGGAAACCCTGTTGTTATCGTGGTCGCGCGAGCGGCTGCTGGCGGCGCTGTTGGCTTGCAGCACAGCGGTGTTGGTGGTGCGCGCGGCGTTGGGCGATGTGATTCAGTATCCTCTGTCGGATTTTCCTTTGCCGGATGGGTGGTTTAATGCGTGGGCGCTGGCGGCTGCGCCTTTGCTAGCGCTGGGTGTGTGGGCATTTGAACGGAGTATGGATAGGCTACCTGAAATTCCGCGGCGCAAACCGGTGATGGTGTGGGTGGCTGTGTTGTCATTTGCGTTTATCGGGTTGTTGGCGTGGTATTTTCCGGAGATTATGGGCAACGGTAAGGCGGGCAACCAGTTGAGTTTTCAAGCGGCTTTGGGCTGGCGGCAGGCTTTTGGTCTGCTGGCGGCGAAGTGGGCGGCACTGTTGTTGGCTACCCTGGCCGGGGCTTATGGCGGGCGGATTACGCCGTCGATGATGCTGGGCGGGTTGATTGCGTTTTTGGCAGCCTGCGCGTGGAATGCACTGCTGCCTGGGGTAGACATGGGTGCGGCAGCATTTGTGGGGGCAACGGTGTTTTTGGGTGTGGCACAGAAGATGCCGATTACTGCGCTGGTGTTTATGCTGGAGTTGTCGCGCCAGTCGCCCGCGCTGTGGTTGCCGCTGTGTTTATGTTTGGGCGCAACCCTGCTGGTGCATCGGGCATTGCCGGTGAAGCAGGTGGTTTGAGGGCAGGGGGCTGGAGAGGCTACCTGAAAAGTATAGTGGATTAAATTTAAATCAGGACAAGGCGGCGAGCCGCAGACAGTACACACGTTACGGCAAGGCGAGCCAACGCTGTACTGGTTTAAATTTAATTCACTATAAAACGGCGGTATTGCTATGCTGCTGTCGATTTTTAACAGCTGCCATAAGCAGGCATAACAAAAGGCTACCTGAAGTTTTCAGGTAGCCTTTGCTGTGTTGAATAAGCTTAGCGGATAGTAGCCTGTTGGTAGAGACGGGCAATTTCTTGCTCGATCAGCAGGTTTTGCAAATCTTGTTGGATTTGCGGTTTCAGTTGGGCAAACGGAGGCACGCGCACGGGGCGTTTGGCTTCCATATAGAAGATGGCGAAAATGCCGTTGCTTTCCACCGGGGTTTCGGTGAATTTGCCCTGGCCGAGCGATTTCACGGCGTTATACACCATGGGTGCGCCTTCTTCCAAATCTTTCAGCGGGGTGAAAGTGGGGCTGATGCCACCGTTGGCACGACTTGGCGTGTCGATGGTGTATTGGCGGGCCACATCGGTGAAGCGGCGGCCGCGTCGGAGATCGGCTACGGCTTTTTGGGCGTTATCGCGGTTGTTGAGGATGATTTCGCCAAGTTTAACTTCTTGCGTGCCGCGATAGCGGTTGGTGATTTCCTGATAGGCCTGTTGCACTTGGGCGTCGGTTACTGGGTTGGAGCGCAGGATGTGTGCCACCAGGGCTTGGGCGGTTACGTTACCTTCAAAGGTTTCCCAGTCTTGCTGGAAGGTGGGTTTGCGGTCTTCGCCACTGGTGCGGGCATCGGTGCGGGCGCGTTCGATGATTTGTTTGAATTCGGGGCTTTCGTTTAGGTGCAGGCGGCGTGATTCTTGAATCATCAGTTCGCGGGTAACGAGGCGGCGGGCGATGTTTTCACGCAGCTCTGGAGAGTCGGTTACCTGACCGTTGCTTTGTTCGTTAATAATCTTCACCTGCTGGTCGATCGCGGAGCTGTCGATGCGGGTATTGTTTACGGTTACAACAGTTTGCGCGGCCAGCGGTGCGGCGGCTAAGGCGGTGGTCAGCAGTAGTGCAAGCGAAGTTCGTTTCATGTTGTCGTCCTCAAGTTCAAGATGGTTATAGCCAGATTATAAAGGATTTTACGGCTCGTA
Source organism: Eikenella sp. (assembly GCF_057315495.1). NCBI lineage: Bacteria > Pseudomonadati > Pseudomonadota > Betaproteobacteria > Neisseriales > Neisseriaceae > Eikenella > Eikenella sp. Next base: position 60,659 of record NZ_DBHKXY010000038.1, on the reverse strand, counting down.
TTCTTCCGGTGTTTGCGCACGGATGCTCAGTGCGTGGATTTGGGATGGGTATAAATCGTGCAGAACCTGTTGGATGGCACGTTGGCGGGCAACGCGGTTCATACCGGCAAATTGGGCGCTGACGATATGAACCCGGTAATGCCCGCCACCTTGGTTGCCGGCATGGCCGATGTGCAAATGGCTCTCATCGGTTAGTTCGAGCAAGCTGGGAGAAAAGGCGGCTTCCAGGCGCTGACAGATGGTTTGCATGCTCATGCAGGCAGCACTTTCTTAAACGGGCGAATGAGGATTTCGGCATATACGCCGGCTTCTACATAGGGGTCTTGCCCTGCCCATTCTTCAGCTTCGTCTAAAGAGGCAAAGTCGGCTACGATGAGGCTACCTGAAAAGCCGGTTTCGCCCTCGGGCAGGGGGCAGGGGCCGGCCAAAACCAGCCGGCCGGCTTCAGCCAGTTTTTCTAGTCTGGCCAAATGTGCGCCGCGGGCAGCCAATCTGGCTTCAGTGGAATCGGCCACATCGGAGGCCATCAGCATGAACAACATAATACGGTTTCTCTTTGATAAATTAAATATTAGAAATTAGGTAAAGGCGTTTGCTGATACACAACCTGTGACCAAATTTGCCTGGCTGCTCACACCTTGCATCATTCTGTAATCCTGTAATCTGGCAGTTTGCAAGTGTCGAGATTAGGCGTTTATCTTAAAGCAAATAGGGAAACTCTGCACTTAAATATCGTAAAGCTGAGGATTGGGAGTATGTGTTGGCAACAGTACAAACACATCGGAATATAAATATAGGGAGTCTGTTAAATAATTAAAAATGTTTCATTCCTGTATAGAAAATCGGGCTAAATAGCAGAAATGGCTTGGCATAAATAGGAAATAAACGATATGATACCTAGGTTTAGAGATTTTAATCCGTTGCACAACTGCCGCTTTCAGGCTGGAATTTTGCTTACTTGGCTCTGTATTTTTCTGTTGGTTCAGAAGGTTAGCTGTGCATGACTTTAGGTTGTAAGGGGGATTTAATGTTTTGTAAGCAGTATAAAATGAAGCTGATTGCGGCTTCCCTGGGTTTGGTAGCCTCTGTTGGTGCGCATGCCGCTTTGGGTGGTTTGCAGGTTCAGTCGCGCTTGAACGAGCCGTTTTCTGCTACAGTGGTGGTAACAGGCGACGAGGCGCGTGCGTTGGCTTCAGCCAGACCCACCGTCAATGGTGCCAATCTGCAAGCCACGGTATCTCGCCGTAGCGGCGACCGTGCCGTTATCCACCTGCGTTCTAATGCGCCGATTAAAGAGCCAGTGATGACGTTCTGGCTGGGTGTGGGCAATCAAAACCACCAATATACCGCTATGTTGGATCCCCGCGATTATCAGTCTGCTCCCGACAGCTCCCGTTCGCGCCGCGAACGCCGTGCTGAAGCTGAGCCGAGTCGTCGCCATTCTGCTGAATCTAGGCGGCATCGCCGCGCTGCTGATCGCCGCGAAGCGCCGGTGCAGATTACTGGAGAAAGCTATCAGATTAAAGACGGCGAATTGCTGGTGGATATTGCACAGCGCGTTAAACCGTCTGGTATGACTTTGCGTCAAACCATCAATGCCTTGGTGGCTGCCAACCCCCGTGCGTTCCGCAATGGCAACCCTGATTTGATGTACCGCGGTGCTACCCTTACTATCCCTGACGGCGATACTCTGCGCCGTTTGGCACACAATCCGCCGCGCCGTGTAAGCACTCGTGCACAGGAAGAGCGCCCGGCAGCCGATACCGCTCTGGCACGCCAACAGCCAACAGTGGAAACCCAACCGACTCCGCCGGTTACTCCGCCTGCTCCTCCCGCACCGCCTGTTGAACAGGCTCAACCTCAGCCGCAACAGCCTGCCCAGCCGCCGGTTCAGCAGCCGGCCAAAGAGCCGCCTGCCGTTCCGCCCATGGTTAGCGATGTGGCTCCTGAGACACCGGCTTCTGCCGCGTTGCCCGATATGGGTGCCAGCTTGCCAGAGCAGGCTTCCAATATGATGGTGTCTGAGCCGGTGGTAGAAACACCTCCGGTTGAGGTTGCTCCGCCCATGGTGGAAACTCCGCCGATGGAAGAAGAGGGTATGGACATCACTCAGATGGCCCTCTACGGTGGTGGTGGCCTGCTGGCCTTGGGTGGTTTGGCTTATCTCTTGATGAACCGCCGCCGTAAGACCGCAGCTCCCGCCCGTGGTGATGATCATGCGGATGATGACGATGATGGTCTCTATTTTGAAAGCGTAACCGACCATTCCGATAACCTTTCCGCTGCTCCGGCTGCTCCCGCTGCCGCTGCACCGGTTAGTCAGCCGGCTGCCCCTGCCGCAGCGCAACCTGCAACGGTAAGCGAACAGGATTTGGGCTTGGATTTGAGCCACTTGGACGAACAGCAGCAGCTGGGCAGCACCCCCAGCACGGAAGCTGCCGCCCAGCAGGCTGCAGCCGATGATTGGAGCTGGTTGGAGGAATCCGAACAGCCCTCCGCAGCACCAGTTGCCCCGGCTGCTCCTGCTGCTGCCGAACCTGTTGCTTCGGATGACGAATGGCTGGACTTTGCTGTTGAAGAGCCGGCTGCTCCGGCTCAAGCCCCTGCCCAGCCCGCGCTTGAGCCTCAGGCCGCGCCGGTTGCTCCGGAAGAGTTAGATTGGGTATTGGATGAAACTCCAGTTGCCCAAACCTTCCAAGCAGAAGCCCCGGCTGCCGTTGAAGTGGCAGAGCCTGCCCAGCCGGCAGTGCCGGAAATGGACAACACCATTTCCTTCGAAGCTCCGAGCTTGGAGACTGAAAGCGTAAGCAGCGTAGCTGAAGAAGCCGCTGCCCCTGCTGCCGCATCCAATGTGATGGATTTTGATTTGGACTTTGACAGCACTCCGGCTGCCCCAGCTCAAGCCGCGCCGGTGGAAGTTAGCCAGCCCGCTTCGGTATATACGGAGCCGGTTAGCGCTGGTCCGCTGCCGAAAGAGGCGCTGGAAGCCAAATTGGAACTGGCTAAAATGTATCTGGAAATCGACGATGCTAACACTGCCCGTCAGACCCTGATGGAACTGATTAACGAATCAGAAGGCAGCAGCATTCAGGCTGAGGCACAGCAATTGTTGAATGACATCGGCCAGTAATCCAACTAGCCACAGCAACCCGGGCAGTTCCGCCCGGGTTTTTCTATACGGGGCAGCTTTTGCCGGCGTTGTTTCCGTTTTCAGGTAGCCTTCTCAAGGCAATATCGTGGCTACCTGAAAGGAGTAGGCTGGCTTTGGCTCATAGCGAGCAGTCAGAAGGCAGGCGTAAAACTGCTGTACACAGCATTCCGCTGGCGTAAGCATGCTGACTAGCCCAGTTATACCGTTATCTGATTTTCAGGTAGCCTTTCCCAATATGCAGGCTACCTGAAAACATGGCTGCAACGGAGCTATAGTGAATTACAATTAAGAATGCTGCTGCGTTGGCTTGCTTTGCCGCACTATCGTTACGATCTGCGGCTCACCGTCTTGTCCCATTCTTAGGTTTTAAACCACTAAAAAACCAATTAATTTGAAAAAACATGAATCCATCTCCCATCAAACGCCGTGCCTTGTTTGTTAGCTACGATGGCAGCCGTTTTTTCGGCTGGCAGAAGCAGGCAGACGGCATTGCCACCGTGCAAAGCGCCTTGGAAGCTGCTTTGAGCGAATTGGCGCAGGAACGCATCAGCGTGGTAACGGCCGGGCGCACCGATACCGGCGTGCATGCCACCGCGCAGGTGGTGCATTTCGATTCTGCCGCGCAGCGGCCTGATCAGGCCTGGGTGCGCGGAGTGAACGCATTGTTGCCCGAGGGCGTGGCCGTGTGGCGGGTGCAGGATGTGGCGCCGGAGTTTCATGCCCGTTTCGATGCCTGCGGGCGGCGGTATCGTTATCTGTTGCAGTCGGCGCCGGTGCGCTCGCCGTTGTTGGTGGGGCGTGCCGGGTGGACACATTATGCCTTGGATATGGCCGCCATGCGCCAAGCTGCCGCGCTGTTGGTGGGCGAGCACGATTTTTCCAGCTTCCGCGCTGCCGAATGCCAGGCTAAATCGCCGATGAAAACCTTATATCGTGTGGCTGTGTGCGGCACACCGGAATTGATGGCGGTAGATTTCCACGGCAACGCGTTTTTGCACCACATGGTGCGCAACCTGATGGGCGCGCTGGTGTATGTGGGCTGCGGTAAGTTGAGTGTGGATGGTTTTGCCGGGCTGCTGGCCGCCCGCAGCCGCAAGCTCGCACCGCCCACGTTTATGCCCGACGGGCTGTATCTCACCGGCATCGACTACCCGCCGCAGTTCGGTGTGGCCACACCGCCGCCGCCCGCCTGGCTGTTGCCCGATTGGTAAGGAAAATCAGATGGTTTTAACTTTAATGTTTCGCGAATATTGCAGCCTGTGCCACCAGATGCGCGCTGCCCTGCAGCCGTATCAGGCAGCGTATGGTTTTGAGTTGCAGGTGTTTGATGTGGATGAAGATCCGGAACTGGAAGCACGGTATAACGAGCTCGTGCCGGTGCTGCTGCATGGGGGCGAAGAAATCTGCCATTGGCATTTGGATGAAACCAAATTGCTGGCAGTGCTGCAAAACGCAAAGGCTACCTGAAAGGAAAACCCGATGCCTAAAATCAAAATCTGCGGTTTCACCCGGCCGCAAGACGCGCAGGCCGCTGCCGAATTGGGCGCCGATGCGGTCGGCTTGGTGTTTTATGCCAAAAGCAAACGCTGTGTGGATGCGGCGCAGGCTGCCGAAATTGTTGCCGCGCTGCCGCCGCAGGTGGTTAAAGTGGCGCTGTTTGTGAACGAATCGGCCGAGCAGATCCACCGGATTCTGGGTACAGTGCCGATTGATATTGTGCAGTTCCACGGCGACGAGGCGCCCGAATTTTGCCGCCAGTTCGGCAAGCCCTATTGGAAAGCCGTGCGGGTGCAATCGGCGCAGGATATTGCTGAGGCGGCCGAACACTATGCCGATGCCGCCGCCTTGCTGCTGGATGCGCATATTGAAGGGCAATATGGTGGCACGGGGCAGGTGTTCGATTGGCGCTTGCTGCCCGACACCATGCCGCTGCCGTGGATTTTGTCGGGCGGGCTGAACCAGGACAATGTGTCCGCCGCCGTGCGGCAAACCGGCGCGGCTTGGCTGGATGTGTCCAGCGGGGTGGAGCAGGCGCCCGGCATTAAGAGCCGTGATTTGATGGCAGATTTTATCCAGAAGGCGCGTGGGTAGATTGGCCGGGAAAGGGAAGGCTACCTGAAAACTCCAGTTTTGTTTTCAGGTAGCCTTTTCTTTGCAGACAACCTTAGGTGGGCTGATTTGCATCCTGTCTTTGGCAGGATTATGATGATGCATAAAACATATTTCAGAACTCCACAGGAGTAACCGCGTGCATAAAACCCCCCTGTTTCCCGAGCAGCAGCTTGCCAAGCCCCAAACTTTTGTCGGCAAGCTGAAAGGCTACCTGAAACGCCACCGGCGCGGTTTGCGCTGGGTGGTTTTGTTTGTGCTGGTGGCTTATGGTTTGGTTAGTTGTGAAGTACCACGGCTATTGATTATGGCTGGAATAAAATATGCCACAGACTCTTCGCCTAATTATACCGATTTCCCTCTGGGGCAGGGTAAACGGCTGAATTTGGAAGTGCGCAGCTATATTAAACATAAGTATTGCATCGGCATGCGAACGGAGTTTATTGATGGCCAAACCAAATTGTACGGCCCTAATCTGGAAAGGGGGTTAAGCGATAGAGACCAGCGAGAATTCGCCAAGCAAGAGGTTTTCCGCGGTTATAGCTTAGAAAGCAGTGCTATAGGCGGGTTGGCTCCCGAAACCTTCTACCGCCAATATTACACTTTCCAAGTTACCGCCTACCGCCAAGGTTGGTTTGGTGAAAAGGTCTTTTTCCGTAAAAACTATACCAATCTCAGCAGAATGGAAAAAGTTTTTTATTCCCACGGTGATAACACGGATAACCCCAGAAACCTTGCCTATCAGGACGGGGTGGACTGCTTCGACTTGCCCTATGGCAAATATCGTTTTGAGTTTGTGGACAACAGCCCTCCGATTTCTGAGTTTAAAGAGGTCATGACTGCGGTGGATATTCACCCATATATCAATTTGAAATAAACCTGCCGTAATAGAACCAAAGGCTACCTGAAATTTCAGGTAGCCTTTTCTATGTAAGTCTGCTGCTGGTATTCAATTGAAATGCTGATATGGCAATATTGCCGGTTGGTTTCCCATCTTATGTTTCAGGTAGCCCCCCGCGTGGCAGGCTACCTGAAATATTGTAGGGGCAGTTGTTATATCCGTTTGTGAGCATATTGAAAGGCTAGCTGAACCCAACAAACGAGTTCCAGCTAGCCTTTTCCTATGCTCGGGCAGAGAGGTGCAGGATTTTCTCGGCGGCTTCCACGCCCCAGTAAACGGCTTCTTCCATCACGGAGTAGCTGCTCAGGTCGCTGTGGGCGAAGGTGAGGCGGGAGTGGTGCTGGCGCAGTTGGAGCAGGGTGGGTTGGGTGAGGTAGCCGGGGGTGGGCACACTCATGCCGTGGCCGCGGATGCTGATGTCTACGGAGGCGACGTGTGGCCAGAAGCTTGGGCCGTAGGCTTGGAGGAGGTCTTGGGCGGCGTGTTCGAGCAGCTCGGCTTCACCGGCGTTGAGCAGCCAGCTGCGGATGCTTTGCGGGCTGTCGTGGTTGAGGGCGGCGTAGGCGGTGAAGATGGTGTGTTCGGGTTTGGCGGTGCGGATGAGCTGGTTGGTGGACACAACGTAGCCGAGGCCTTGAGTGCCGTGCACTACGTTGTCCCACGCCAATTCGCTGCGTTGCGCTTCGCGGGGGAAGCCGTTGAGCACGAAATTGCTCACCAGCCAGGGGGCGTAGGCGGGCAGATTGAGCGAGAAGCCGTAGCGCTGGGGCTGGGCGATGATACGGGCGGCAATCATCAGGGGCATGGCGCAGATAACGTTTTGGGCGCGGATGAGGGCGGTGTGGCCGCTTTGGTTGTGGCGCAGGATAACGGCTACGTCTTCATCGGTTTCGCTGATTTGCAGGGCGGAGGCGTTGATGGCGGTGGGCTGGGCAAAGGTGAGTTCGGCGGTTTCAGGTAGCCTGTCGAGGTTTTGCAGGCGGATGTGGCGGCGGATGGCTTCGGAGAGGTGGGCGAGGCCTTCGGGCCAGGTGAGCACGGCTTCGTTGGTGTGGCCGCGGGCGGCAAAGTAGTGCAGGCCGGCGAAGGCGGATACTTGGGCGATGCCTTGGCCGTAGTCGTCGCGGCAGCAGTAGTCGAGATACCAGAGCAGGCTGGGGGAGCGGTAGTTTTCTTTTTCGAGCCAGACGGCGAAGGTGGTTTGGTCGAGGCGGCGCCATTCTTCGTCGGTGGAGGAATGGGCGATGGGGATGGCGAAGATTTTGCGCCCGTCGCGGCCGTGTGCGCGGCGCAGGGTTTCGATGAGGGCGTGGAAGCGGCGGCTGTCGGCATCTTCTTGTGGCAGCAGGGAATCTTGCCAGCGGTTTTGGTAATACAGGCGCTCGGCGGGGGCGTAAACCAAATCGATTTCGCGATACAGGGGCTCGGGCTGATCGATGCCGTCGAGCAGGATGCTGAGGTCGGATAAGAGTTGGCGCACATACACGCTTTCCTGTGAGGGCAGGGCTAAATAGTGTGCGCCAGAGGGGGCGGAGAGGCCACCTGAAACATAGGCGGCATTGTTGCCATTGCGCTCGATGCCTTCGGCGAGAAGGAAGTTGCGTTGGCCGTGTTTGGCCAGGTGCCAGGCGGCGGAGAGGGCGGCGGCGCCACTGCCGAGGATGAGGGTGTGGCAGCGGTGTTCGGATTGGGGGGCAAGGGAAACTTGGCCGTTGCGCAGCTCGTGGCCGAAGGGCAGGCCGATGCGGTGGATGCGCACGGGAGGCAGGCGGTGGAGGTATTGATGCCCTAGGCGGGAGGCTGCGGCTGCGGCGGTGAGGGCGGCGGCGCTGCCGAGCAGTTGGCGGCGGGTGAGTTTCATGTTTCAGGTAGCCTTGAGGGGTAGGCCGGTGGCGGGCAGAAGTCTAATGGTTTATATGTTTTCAGGTAGCCTCTATGAATAAAAGGCTACCTGAAAACAAGATGTGGTGCGGCTTTATTCGGTAGGCCGATTTTGCTGTTTGCTGCGTTCGGCCTGCCGTTTTTGGCGCATCTCCTGCAGTTTGGCATGGAAAAATTGGCTGCGGCGGCGTTTGCGCTGCCAGAAGTAGAACAGCACCAGTGCGCCGATGCCGATGATCACATAAAGGATGTGCTGGAACTGGTGGGCTTTCATGAGCAGCCAGTCTTTGTTCGCGGCGCCGTAGTGGCCGAGATATACCCAGGCGGGCACGGAAATCAGGGAGGCGAGGCCGTCCATAATCAGCCAGCGCCAAAATGAGATTCGGCCGCTCATGCCGGCGGTGATGAAGATGGGGGTGCGCAGGCCGGGCAGGAAACGGGCCACGAATAATACCCAGCTGCCGTGTTTGTCGAACTTTTCCTGCACTTGCAGGTAGCGTTGCGGCGGCATCAGGCGTTTGACGAAGCGGGCTTTGAGGATGCGGTCGCCGTAGAAGTGGCCGAGCAGGAACATCATGCCGTCGCCGGTGAGCACGCCGATCATGCCCACCACCACCATGATGTGTTCATTGCTGTGGCCGAGGCCGGAAATCACGCCGCCGGCAATCAGGGTGATGTCTTCTGGAATGGGAATGCCGAAACCGCAGGCAACCAGCACCACGAATACGGCGGCATAGCCGTATTGGGTGAACAGGGCTTCTAGAATGTCCAGCATGGTTGTGGGTGTTCCTGTGAGTTGCTGTTATTTTTGACGGATGCTGTCGGCAATGCGTTCGGCGCAGCGTTGCGCAAGTTTGGTGTCGCGTGCTTCCACCATCACACGCACCACGGGCTCGGTGCCGGAGGCGCGCAATACCACGCGGCCGTGTCCGGCCAATTCGGCTTCCACGGCCTGCAGCTCGGCAGCGGAGGCAGTTTGCCAATCCTGCCCTTTGCTGATGCGCACGTTAATCATGGTTTGCGGGAAGGGCAGCCAATCTACGGCGGCGGCCAAATCCTGATCCAGCGTTTGCAGCGCAGCCAGCACTTGCAGGGCGGCAATGGTGCCGTCGCCGGTGTTGTGTTTGTCGAGGCAGAGGATATGGCCGCTGGCTTCGCCGCCCAGCTGCCAGTCGTGTTGGTGCAGCTGTTCCAACACATAGCGGTCGCCCACTTTGGCGCGGCAGAATTCGATTTTGAGCTGCGCCAAGGCCAGCTCCATCGCCATGTTAGTCATCACCGTGCCGACTACGCCGCCAACCAGCGAACCGGCTTTATGGCGGGCGCGGGCAATCACGTAAATCAGCGAATCGCCGTCGTACACTTTGCCTTGTTTGTCCACCATCATCAGGCGGTCGCCGTCGCCATCGAGCGCAATGCCGTAGTCGGCCTCGTTTTGCAGCACGGCGGCTTGCAGGGTTTTGGTGTAGGTGGCGCCGCATTTGTGGTTGATATTGAAACCGTTGGGCTGGTTGCCGATTTCGATCACGTCTGCGCCCAGCTCGTGGAACACTTTGGGCGCCACGTGATAACCGGCGCCGTTGGCAGTGTCCACCACCAGCTTCAGCCCGCGTAAGTCCATATTGGCGGGGAAGGTGGATTTGCAAAATTCGATGTAGCGGTCGTCTGCGCCGCTCACGCGTTTGGCACGGCCGAGGTGGTCGGAGGAAACGGTGTGCATTTCCTGCTCCAGCTGTTGTTCGATTTCCTGCTCGATTTCATCGGAAAGCTTCATGCCGTCTTCGGTGAAGAATTTAATGCCGTTGTCGGCATAGTGGTTGTGGGAGGCGGAAATCATCACGCCGGCAGAGAGGCGCAGCGCGCGGGTAAGATAGGCCACGCCCGGGGTGGGCAGCGGGCCGGTTTGGATAACATTCACGCCGGCAGCGGTGAAACCGGCCACTAGCGCGGTTTCCAGCATATAGCCGGAGATGCGGGTATCTTTGCCGATGAGCACGGTGGGCTTGATTTCGTCGTCGTGCTTGGTCAGCACTTGGCCGGCGGCATAGGCCAGCTTCAATACGAAATCGGGCGTAATCGGAAATTTGCCCACTTCGCCGCGCACGCCATCGGTGCCGAAATATTTTTTTGCCATCGTGAAATCCTTTGTAGTAGCCGCTTGCAGGCCTAATGAGCGAATTGTAAAGCAGCACTCCTTCTTATGCCAGCATTGCGGCGGTTAAATCGGGCAAACCTACAGCGGAAAAGGCATTTGAGTGGTGGCAATCAGTAGGCGGCAAAGCATTCGGCAATGAAGGTTATACCCAGCCCAAAGGCTACCTGAAAAATTAGAGCGGTGCAGAAACTCGCACTACATTTTGATTAGTTGAAGTTTTGCTTTCAGGTAGCCTTTGCCTGAATGGTGCATGTGTTACAGCGAAGCAGGCTAAGGTGGGATTATTGCCCGTTTAGAACGGCTATATATAGATTATGCCAGCGATGGCCGCTATAATCAGACCTTTCAAACCGTTCAAGCACAGAAGGAAAAACCATGGCAGACTTCAATAAAATTCTCGACGCCGGCGATGTAGACGGCGGCATCATCAACGTGGTAGTGGAAATTCCGCAAGGCTCCAACCAGAAAATCGAATGGGACCGCAAAATCGGCGCGATGAAACTCGACCGCATCGAGCCGCAGATTTTCGCCAAACCGACCAACTACGGCTTCATCCCGCAAACCCTCGATGAAGACGGCGACGAACTCGACGCCCTGATTATTACCGATCTACCGCTGCCAACCGGCATCTACATGGAAGCTAGAGTGATTGGTGTGATGAAATTTGTAGACGACGGCGAAGTGGACGACAAAGTAGTGGTGGTGCCTGCCGACGACCGCCACAACGGCAATGCCATCAAGACGTTGGCCGATTTGCCGCCTCAGCTGATCAAGCAAATCGAATTCCACTTCAATCACTATAAAGACCTGAAAAAACCCGGCAGCACCAAAGTTGGCCACTGGGGCGACATTGAAGAAGCCAAAGCCGTTATCCGCGAATCACAAGCTCGTTGGAAAGCACAATAACCTTGTGCTAGCGGTTAGCTAAAAAGGCTACCTGAAAAGTAGAAACCCGTTGTTCTGGATAAGAGAACAGCGGGTTTCTACTTTTCAGGTAGCCTGATTGGGGCTAGAGTCCGGCCGGTGTCGGCTTAAGGTTTGTTGTGTTCTTCCACTTTGTGCTCAAACCGGCCGTGGCGCAGGAAGTGAGCGGTTTGCCGGGCGACGGTGGGGTCGGTGAGCATGGCGGAGTGGTTGACGGGTAGGACGAGGTAGTCGCGGCAGTTGGCGGGGCGGGTTTCGGAGAGGAGGACAGTACCGTCGCCTTCGCCTTGCAAGCCGACGATTTGGCCGACACCTAACTGATGGTTGCCGGCGATGCAGCCGAGTTCGAGCTGGGGCGGCCAGGGCGGGAGATTGCCGTCTAGGCCGTTTTGGTAGGCGCCGCCGATAAGTGCGGGGGCGTAGCGGTGCAGCCGGTTGGCGGTTTCGCTGCCGAGATGCGGGGTGGCGAGGGTAACGCTGCGGCCGCGCACCAGTTCGGGGTAGTCGTCGGCGAAACGGCGCAACACGAGGCCGCCGAGGCTGTGGCAGATGAAGTGCAGCGGTTCTTGGTGCTGTTGGTAGTGGCGGCGGACGGCTTCTGCGAGGCGGCGGCTGTGTTGGGGCAGGGTTTGGGCGATGCTGTAGTAGCCGAAGCAGCGGCTGTGGATATTATGGCGGCGCAGTTGCCAGGCAAGCGGGAGCATCACCCAGGCATACATATGGATGCCGTGCAGCAGGAGGGCGCGCAGCGGGGTTTGTGGCTGGCTCATGGTGTTAGCGGCTGCCGTCGGCAAGCAGCCATTGCTGGGCTTCGGCTGCATCGTTGAAGTGTTTGGGATGCTGGCGGGTGAGCAGGCTGGAAATGTGGGCGGAGAGGCGTATCCAGAGGTCGTTGGTGACGATGGCGATGCGGCCGAAGTCGTTGTCGTGGTTGTTCAGGAAACGCAGTTGTTCGGCGGCCATGTCGATGGTGTAGTCACGCAACAGGGATAGGTCGAGGAGGATGTCGGGGCGGTGCACGCGTTGGAGGCACTCGAGGATGGCGGCTTCGAGGGTTTTGAAGTCTTCAAGGGTGAATTCGTTGTAGAGGGCAACGTTGAGGCCGTAGTTTTGCTGGCGGATGGAAATCATGGCAGAACTCCTGTTGAGATGGGTTTCCCGCGAGGGGTGGGAGTGATACCGGCACGTTGTGGGTGCTTACTGATTATAGTGAAATTACCGGCAAACTGCTATGGCATGAGTTTGTATAGTGAATTAACAAAAACCAATACGGCGTTGCCTCGCCTTGCCGTAACGTGTGTACTGTCTGCGGCTCGCCGCCTTGTCCTGATTTTTGTTAATTCACTATATTGCCGCAATGAATGCGCTGTATGCGGGCGGCAAAAAGGCTACCTGAAAGTTTACTTGGTTTGCTTTCAGGTAGCCTTTTTATGGCAAGCCAACTTAATTTTCGCTACAGCGTTGGTTCGCCTTGCCGTACTTCTGTACTGTCTGCGGCTCACCACCTTGTATCGAAAAGTCAATTTGGCTTGCTATAGATTAAGCCGATGGTTATTTGATATCGCTGCGGCTGGACAATACTTGGTCGATGAGGCCGTAGGCTTGGGCTTCTTCGGCCGACATGAAGTTGTCGCGGTCGGTGTCGCGTTCGAGTTCGTCCAGCGTGCGGCCGCAATGTTCGGCCAAGAGCTGGTTGAGTTTGGCTTTCAGTTTGAGCAGCTCTTTGGCATGGATTTCGATGTCGGAAGCCTGGCCGCCCAAGCCGCCGCTAATTAGGGGCTGGTGAATCATCACACGGCTGTTGGGCAGGGCGAAACGTTTGCCTTTGGCACCGGCAGACAGCAGGAACGCGCCCATGCTGGCGGCTTGGCCGAGGCACAGGGTGGACACATCGGGCTTGATGAAGTTCATGGTGTCGTAGATCGACATGCCGGCAGAAACCGAGCCGCCAGGGCTGTTGATGTAGAGGAAAATATCTTTATCGGGATTTTCGCTTTCCAAAAACAGCAGCTGTGCCACCACCAGGTTGGCAGTTTGGTCGTTTACCGGACCAACAAGGAAGATAATCCGCTCTTTGAGCAGGCGGGAGTAAATATCGAAGGCGCGCTCGCCGCGGCCGCTTTGCTCGATAACGGTGGGCACCAGATAGTTGTTTTCGATTGTGGGATTCATGGGTTTCCTCGCGTTTATAAGGGATCATTGGGCAAAAAGCACCTCGGCGGATACGGCCTTGGTGCTTTGTTTGCAACGAGTTTCAGGTAGCCTGAATTATTGCTGGCCCATCACTTCGTCGAAGCTCAGTTTTTTCTCGTTTACCTTGGCCTGACCCAGCACGTAATCCACCACATTGGCTTCTACGGCCATAGAAATCGGGCCTTCCAGGCGGCTGCGGTCGGCGAAGTACCAATCCATCACTTCTTGCGGATCTTCGTAGCTTTCGGAGAAGGTTTGTACCACGGCTTTAACTTGGTCGTCGGTCGGCTGCAGATTGTGCTTGCCTACCATGTCTGCCAAAATCAGGCCCAGTGCCACGCGGCGTTCGGCTTGTTCAGTAAACAGGCTGTCGGACAAATCTACATCTTCCGGCTTCATGCCTTGGTTCACCAGGTTTTGGCGGGCGTTTGCAACCATACGGGCAGTTTCTTCGCGCACCAGGGTTTTCGGCAGCTCGATGGGGGTAACGTCCAGCAGGGCTTTCATCACGTTGTCTTTAGTTTGTGCTTCCACGCGGCGGGTTACTTCGCGTTCGATGTTTTTCTTCACTTCTTCGCGCATTTTGGCTACGTCGCCGTCTTGAATGCCCAAGGCTTTGGCGAATTGTTCGTCCACTTCCGGCAGCACGGCTTCGGCCACGTTGCGCAGGGTGATGGCGAATACGGCGGTTTTGCCGGCCACTTCTTTGCCGTGGTAGTCGGCAGGGAAGCTTACGCTCACGTCTTTGGTTTCGCCTTCTTTCATGCCTTGGATGCCGGCTTCAAATTCGGGCAGCATCTGGCCTTGGCCGAGAATGAAGGGGTAGTTTTGTGCGGAGCCGCCTTCGAAGGGGATGCCGTCGATGGTGCCGGCAAAATCGATGATTACGCGGTCGCCGTCTTTGGCTTCGCGCTCCACGCGGTTGAAGCGGGTACGCTGGCGGCGCAGGATGTCGATGGTTTTTTCCACTTCCGCTTCGCCCACTTCGCACACCACTTTTTCGATTTCCTGGTCGGCCAGGCTGCCCACGGTGATTTCGGGGAATACTTCGAAACGGGCGTTTACTTTGAATACTTTTTCGTCGTCTTGCGCTTCAACGGCATCGAAAGCGAGCAGGCCGGCGAGGCGGATGTCTTCGGAATCCACGATTTCGCCGAATTTGTGACGTAGGCTGTCGTTTAAAACTTCATCGCGGATGCTCGCGCCATACATGGATTCAATCATGCGCAGCGGGGCTTTGCCGGGGCGGAAGCCGTCCACACGGGCACGTTTTTGAGTGGCTTGCAGGCGTTTTTGTACGGCTGCTTCGATGTCTGCCCAAGGCAGTTCCAGTTGCAGGCTGCGTTCGAGACCTTCCAGTTTTTCAATAGTTACGCTCATTCGTAAGACCTTGTTTTGGTGTTAATCAAGCCGATAGGCGGATGCCTGCTCGGAAAAGTTTGCACTTGGCCGGCATGTTTTTCCGCACCGGCCGTAAACGAAAGGCGCAAGTGTATCATAACTTGATGGCGCAGGCAGTATTTGGCTGAGGAATTTATGTGGGGAAACGGGTTTCAGGTAGCCTTTTTAGCACGGGTGTGAGGCTGGTGGAAAATGGGAGGATGCTAAAGGATAGGCTACCTGAAAACTGGGTTTGAGTTTTAGGTAGCCTTTGTTTGAGCCAGTTTGGTTTGAGGCTTTGCCGCTAACATGAAGGAGTTGCTTTGTTTTCAGGCAGCCTCACAGGGGGCGTGGCAGGCTACCTGAAAGTTAAGCAGCAATTTTTGCTTTTCAGCCAGCCTGTTTGGTATTCCATCAACTTGCCGAACTTTCCTTGCTTTCCGCGCGCAGCATGGCGGCAGCGTCGTCGAATTCGCGGATGAAGTTGCCTTTGCCGAGCAGGGTAACGATGCCGCTGCGCTCCAGGCTGGCGCGTACTTGCTCATTGGCGCCGGTAACGATAACGCGGATACTGCGTTTTTGCAGGCCACTGATAACGCGTTCTAGGGTGAGGATGCCGGTGATGTCGATATAGGGCACCCAGCGCATCCGCAGCACCACGGCGCGCGGCTGGGTGTTGATATCGGCCAGCGTGGTTTCGAATTTTTCCATTGCGCCGAAGAAGAAGGGGCCGTTCACGATAAACATCAGCACGTTATCCGGCAAGGCGGCGGCATCGCGGCTGTGTTCTTCCTTGCGCACTTCCACCGCTTTGGCCATTTGGCCGATAAAGTGCAGGGTGGACAAAATCACGCCGATGTTCACCGCCACCACCAAATCCACCAAAATGGTGAGGAAAAAGGTGATGAGAAACAAAATATAGGCAGCGCGCGGAGCACGACGCAGGATGTGCAGGCAGCGTTTGGGCTCGCTCATGTTCCAGGCTACCTGAAACAGGATGGCAGCCAGTGCGGCCAAAGGAATATCGGCAGCCAGCGGCGCGGCCACGAGCAGGATTAGCGCCAGTGTGAGGGCGTGAACGATACCGGCCAGCGGGCTGTTGCCGCCCTGGCGGATGTTGGTGGCAGTGCGGGCGATGGCACCGGTGGCGGCGAACCCGCCGAAAAACGGTGTGATGATATTGGCCAGTCCTTGGCCAACTAGCTCCTGATTGGCGCTGTGGTGCGTGCCGGCCATGCCGTCGGCCACCACGGCGGAGAGCAGCGATTCAATTGCGCCGAGCATGGCGATAGTGAAGGCAGGCAGAATTAGTTTGGCAGTTTCGGCTGTTGCAAAATTGGGCAGGGAAAAATGTGGCAGGGCGCGCGGAATAGCGCCGTAAGCCGAACCGACGGTGGCCACGCCTTCAAAATGGAACAGGCTTTGCAGCATGGTGGCACACAGCAGCACCCACATCGGCGAAGGTAGTCGGCGCAGCAGCGGCACTTTGGGGATCAACAGCAACAACGCAAGTGAAAACAGCCCCAGCGCGGTGGTGGCTGGGTGAAGATGAGGCAGGCTTTGCAGTAGCGACCATAATTGCTGGTGGAAATGTTCGCCGCCTGCTTTGGGCAGGCCGAAAAATGCTGCCCATTGCCCCACAAAAATCACCACGCCGATGCCGGCAGTAAAGCCCATAATCACTGGCATGGAAATGAAGCGGATCATGCCGCCGAAGCGGAATAAGCCCATAAGCAACAGCATGATGCCGGCGAGGACGGTGGCAATTTGCAGGCCGTCGAAGCCGAATTTGGCGGTGATGCCGGAGAGAATGGCGATAAATGCGCCGGTGGGGCCGGCAATCTGCACGCGCGAGCCGCCGGCCACGGCCACAATCACGCTGGCCACGATGGCGGTATAAATCCCCTGTTCAGGTTTCACGCCGGTGGCGATGGCAAAGGCCATGGAAAGCGGCAGCGCCACCACACCCACGATAATGCCGGCCACAATATTATTCGCCCAATGGGCACGGCCAAGCAAACCGGCGCGGCGGGCTTCTATCCAAGCAATCATGTTTGATTCCGCGTGCTTCTGTAAAAATATGTGAATTGTACGCTTGTGAGATGGGAATGACAAAGGCTAGCTGATTATCAGGTAGCCTTTGTTTGTAGTAATCCGGTTTGAATGGTGTGGAGATGATGCTGCGTTATTAAAAATAGATTGGGTGTTTGCATAGGCAGCCCATTAATTTGAGTGGATAGGCCGATGCGGTCAGGCTACCTGAAACTTTCGCTGAGTGAAGCCAGCATTTTCAGGTAGCCTTTATTTTGCTATGGCAGCCTAGGCGTTCAGCTAGCCTGCCCGCCCTGCCGCAGGGCAGCGATGCGTTCGCGGGCGTTGGGGTGGCTGTCGTACCAGCGGGCATACCAGCGATCGTTCACCAGGCTGGCGGCATTGCTGCGGTAGAGCTTGAGCAGCGCGGAAATCAGGTCTTCGGCGTGGGTGTGTGTGGCGGCGAAGCGGTCGGCTTCGAATTCGTTGCGGCGTGAGGAAAAGCTGCCCAACGGGGCAAAGGGGAAGGAGAGCACGGGCAGCACCAGCATCATTAACAGCAGCGCCATAGCATGGCTGGGGTAGGCCACGCCCAAGCCGTGATACACGGCGGCAAAGTGGATAATTTGCCCGAGCGCAAACAGCACCAAGAGTGCGAGCAGGAAGCGCACGGCGATTTGCTTCACGATATGGCGGTGTTTGAAATGGCCCAGTTCGTGTGCCAATACAGCTTCCACCTCCTGCGGCTGCATATCTTTGAGCAGGGTATCGAAAAACACGATGCGTTTGTTTTGGCCGAGGCCGGTGAAATAGGCATTGGCGTGGCCGCTCCGCTTGCTGCCGTCCATCACGAAAATGCCGTTGCTGGCAAAGCCGGTGCGCGTGAGCAGATTGGTGATGCGCTGTTGCAAGTCTTCATCGGCCAGCGGTTCGAAGCGGTTGAACAGCGGGGCAATCCATTTGGGAAACGCCCACAGCATCAGCAGCGAGAAACCGAGCCACAACAGCCACACCCACAGCCACCACGCATTTCCGGCTGCGCCCATCAGATAAATCACCGCATACAGCAGCGGAATGCCGATGGCCGCGCCCAGCAGCAGGCCTTTGATTTGGTCGGCAAAGAAAGTACCTAAAGTCATGTTGTTGAAGCCGAATGCCGCTTCCAGCCGGAAGCTTCGGTAGAGCGCAAAGGGCAGGGAGAACAGGCTGCTGGCCAATGAAAAAAGCACCACCAACAGCACGCCTTGGTTTAACGGCGAGTCGGCAAGGCAGTTGGCTGTCTCTGCCAGCAGGTTCAGCCCGCCGCCAAGGGTAAACATAAGCAGCAGCAAGGTTTCATACAGAATATGCCAACGCGAAAACCGCTGTTTAGCCAGCGCGTAGTCGGCGGCTTTTTGGTGTTCTTCCAGCGAAACCACGTCTTTAAAATCGCGCGGCACGCGGCCTCGGTGTAGCAGCACGGCGCGGCTCTGGCGCAAAGAGAGCAGCAGTTGCAGCAGGGTGGAAAAGGCGGTGAAACCGAGAAAGAGGTAAAACACGGTGGCGGACATGGGCTGCTCCGAGTGGAAAACGGGCGGCAGTATAGTGCGATTTCTGGCGCAGGGCTATGGTGCCAGTTGGCAGATATGGAATATGTGGTCGGCTAGTGTTTATTTGAAATAATGATTTGTTTGGCTAATTCAGATTTGAATGTGCCAGGTATCGGGAAGATTTATGCGGTAAACGCAGGCAAAAAAAGCGGCGCATATTGAATATGCGCCAAATCTACAAAGGAGAAATAGAGGAGAAACTTGTTAAGCAGTCATCCCTGACCACTCAACAGAACAAATTATAGGGCCGCCTTAGTAGGGAAGGCAAGGCTAATACTATGATTTAACCTGCTTTTTCCTGATTGTAAGCAAGTGTGAATGTAAAATGCTAGCGGCATGAAACTAAAACGAAAATTAAATATACTGATTTACTCAGGATTCAGACTAGGTACGGATTTGAAAGGGAGTGTCGGTATTTTATGGTGGTTTATGCGCTAAATCATTCATTAAATTTTCAGGTAGCCTGTTTGGATAAAAAGGCTACCTGAAAACCAGCGTGCGGTTTAGAAACCATCCCAATCGTTTAGCAGCACGCCCAGGCCGATGCTGTTGTGTTTGTGGTTGTAGTCGAGCAGGCTTTCGCCGTAGCCGTGGAAGGTCTGTACATAGCCTTTGAGCCGGCCGGCGATGGGGAAGGTGTAGTTTAGCTGCAGCCCGACTTTGCCGCTGGCGGGATTGTAGCGGGCAAGGGCGCCGAGGCTTTGGCGGTCGTTGAAGCGGTAATACATTTGCAAATCGCCGTAGCCCATGTAGCGGTTGATGTCGGAGTTGTCGTCGTCGCTGCTTTTTTCGGGGATGCGCCACCACAGGCGCGGCACCACGGTGAGTTTGCCCCATTCCATGCCGGCCATGGCATAGATGCGGTTCCAGGAGCGGGAGAGTGGGTCGCTTTGGCCGTTGGATTGGTGTGTGGCGCCGATGCCGAGCATCCGCAGGCTGCCGCCGCCGGGCAGGTCGGCTTTCACCGGCTGGGTGAGGAAGATTTCGGGCTCGTAGTCGGTGTTGCGGAAGGGGGAAGACATGGAGCCTTTATATACCTGCCAGTGGGAAACTTGGGTGTAGCCGAACCAGAGGTCGGCATTGGTGCCGAACAGGTCTTGTAGCAGCTTGGTTTTGAAGGAAACCTGCATTTTGGTTTCTACATGGTTTTGACGTTGCTGCTCGGGGATGGCGGAAGTGTGCTCGGGGGAGGAGGGGGTGCGGTTGGGTGAGCTGTTGTACCAGCCGGGCAGGAGGTAGATCGGGCGGTGGGCACGCACGCTGAGGATGCCGGATTCGTGGTTGACGTCTAAATCGTAGGCGAGGCTGAGCGGGCTGAAGGCTTGCGGCTGGGTGGGGGCGGCAGGGGCTTCGGTGAGTACCACTTTGGGCGTGCTCTCGGCCCGGCTTTGCTCGATGCTTTGTTGGATATCGATGGTGGCCTTGGTTTCGTCGGGCTCGGGCAGCGGTTGGGTGGGCGGCAGCTGTGCACCCATGCTGCGGTCGTAGCAGGCGAGGCGGGCGGCGGGGTCGCTGATTTGGGTGCAGGCCAGGGCGCCGGCGGGGGCTTGGGTTTGGGCGGCGCTGTGGGCGGAAACCAACAGGGCGGCGGCGATGAGGGGGAGGCGGGATATTTGCATGATGGTCGGGGTGGGAAACGTAAGCTTTAAGGCTACCTGAAAAATAGCGCGGCTTTCAGGTAGCCTTCTTGTTGCCGATTAAAGGCTACCTGAAAACCTGCGTCAGATTTCGCCCATGCGATAAAACAAATCGGCCAGGGCGGCCAGGCGCAGGGTGTCACAGCCCCAGCGTTCGGATTGGATGCGGCGCATCCACAAAATGGGGCGCACGCTGCGGAGCAAGGTGCGGATTATAGCGGGATTTTGCCTTTGCAGGCAGGCTTCGCAATGTTCGGCTGCCTGGTCGAGCAGCCCGCCGCGCAGGAGGATGTCGGCGGTGGATTGCAGGTAGCACAGCCAGTCGCGGCCTTGGCACTGCTGCAGGCTGAGCACGGTGGCGGGGTTGTCTTCGAAGTCGATAAAGCCGATGCCGCCGGTTTCGGTCAGCACCATATTGCGGGCGAAGGCTTGGCTGAGGAATTGGTTTTGCCGGTGTACGGCTTCGATGGCATGCAGGCCTTGCAGCCAGCCTTCAAGGCTGCCGGCTTCGGTTTGCTTTTCGATGGCGATGAGCAGGGTTTGCTCGCCCACATGGCTCATCAATAGGGCATTGTCCTGCACGGCCAATAGTTTGGGCGCGGTAATACCGGCTTCGGCCAGCTCGCGCAGGCGGCCGGCCTCAATGGCGATGCCGGCTTCGCCACCGGGGTTGGGCACCGGGGTGAGCACGCCCAAGCGGCACACTTTGGCCAGGCCGTTGAGCAGGCTGTAACGCCAGGCGGCTTGGCGCGGGGCGGCTTTACGCAACCATACGGTTTCGCCGTTGTCTAAACGGTGGCGGGCAATGGTTTCGGTTTGGGCGGCCGCGAGGGCGGCCAGCTGGGCGGCGTAGTTCATGGCTGTGCGGAGAAAGGAAAGCGGCATTATATAGCGAAATATAGCGAAACGGTTTTGGCGCGCTGTTTTCAGGTAGTCTCTTTCGGAAAGCGACTATAATACCCGTTTGATATTGATTCATCCGATTGCCCGCCATGCCCAAACACATCGTTTCCAGCGAAACGCCGCTGTTTTCAGGTAGCCTGCCGCCGCAGAATGCATTGCGGCGCAGCCTGTCGGCGCGGCTGCTCACGGCGATTTTGCTGTGGGCGGTCGGCTTGCTGCTGTTTGTGTCGATGACGGTGGTGGCCACTTGGCGGCTGGAAGAACGGGCGGGCGCCATCCGCCAGGCCGGACGGCTGAACGACCAACTCCACCACCTCACCCTAGCTGCTGTTCAGCATCCCGGCGTGCGGTTGACCACACGGCAGGTGGAAGATACGCTCAAGGGGCTAGCCAGCCGCCAGCATGCCGTGTGCTGCAGCTGGTGGGATGAGCCGGCCTCACTCCAGCTCGAACAGGTGCGCCGCGACACCGAAGCCATGCTGCAAACCGCTGCGAAACCGGACACCGCCGCGCTGTTGGAACAGGCCGAACGCCTGCACACCGGCATCGACACTTATGCCCGGCTGCTGGAAGAGCAAAACACCCGCAGCATCGGCTGGCTGCGCGGCGGGCGCATCGGGCTGATGCTGCTGATTCTGCTTTCCGCCGCCGTCAGCTTCCGCCTGTTGCGGCAAGTGGTGTTGCGCCCGCTCGGCACGCTGTATCAAGCCATGAACCAAATCACCCACGGCCGCTTGGGCACGCGAATCGCCGGCCCGAATTCCGGCGACGAATTCGAAGCCGTGGCCGACGGTTTCAACCGCATGGCCGACAACCTGCAAGAAATGTATGCCCACCTGGAAGACAAAGTAGCCGAGAAAACCGCTGCCCTCTCGCGCCAGAAAAGCGAGTGGGAAATGCTGTATTACGTTACTTCCTACCTGCACAAGCAAAGCTTCAGCAGCGAAGTGGAGCAAGCCTTTCTGGAGCGGATGCTGCGCCTTTCCCACAGCGGGGGCGGCGGCATTTTCTGGCAGGCGGAAAAAGGCTTTGCCGCCGCCTGCGCCCTCGGCCTGCCGGAGGATTTGGCCGAACGCCTGCCGCACACCCACACTGCCGAGCAGGAAGGAGAAGCCGGCAATATGGTGTGGATGCAGGGCGAAGAGGGCGCTTTGGTGGCGCTGGTGCCCATTTATGCCCTGGGCGGTTTCCAAGGCTGGCTGGCTCTGTCTAAGCCAACCGTGCCGCTGCTTTCCGCGCAAAACACCGGCCTGATGCGCTTATTGTGCACCCAGCTGGGTATTGCCCGCGAAAACGCCGCCATGACCCTGCTCAAACAGCAAAACGCCGTGCTGGAAGAGCGCAGCCGCATTGCCCGCAGCCTGCACGACAGCCTGGCGCAGTCGCTGTCGTTCATCAATATGCGCTTTCAGATGCTCAGCAAAAACAAACTGCTGCCGGATGACAAATCTGTGCGCGACAATATCGAGATGATTCGCGACGGCATCCAATATTGCTACGAAGACGTGCGCGAACTGCTCGACCATTTCCGCGCCAAACCGCAATATGGCAACTTCGCCGAAACCGTGCGCAGCGTAATCGAGCGCAGCCGCAAGCAAGCCGGCATCCCCGTGGTGCTGCATATTAGCGGCGGCGACTGCCCGCTCAACAGCGAGCAGCAAACACAGGCGCTGTTTATTTTGCAGGAAGCCCTGTCCAACATCCGCAAACACGCCGCCGCGCAGCAGGCTGAAGTGCTGCTGGAAAACGGCGAGGGCTTCACCATGACTGTGCGCGACGACGGGCAGGGCTTCGACCCGGAAAACCACGCCGAAGCCGAGCCCGGCCAGCATATCGGCCTGAGCGTGATGCACGAGCGCGCGGAAAAAATCGGCGCGGAAATCAGCATCCGCTCCCAGCCCGGCAGCGGCACCGAAGTGCGCCTGCATATTCCCGGCGATTTCAGCTAACCATCCACTATACCCACCATTTTCAGGTAGCCCATGACTGACCCCGGCATCCGCATCCTCTTGGTAGACGACCACCCCCTGTTCAGGCGCGGGCTCAGTTTTCTGCTGGCTCAGGAATACGGTTTTGAAATTGTTGCCGAAGCCACCGACGGCCTCGAAGGCGTGAAGCTTGCCCGCTTCCACCGCCCGGATTTGGTGCTGCTCGACGTGGAAATGCCCGTGATGAACGGCCCCGAAGCCCTGGCTCAAATGCTCGATTTCCAGCCCGGGCTGCCGGTGTTGATGCTCACCATTTCCGAAGATGCCGACAACCTGAAAAAGTGCCTCGAGCTGGGCGCACGCGGCTATATTTTGAAAAACGCCGACACCGATTTCCTGGTGGGCGCCATCCGCCAAGCCGTGGCCGGGCAGCAAACCGTGTCGCCCGAAATGAACAACGCCGGCCAGAGCATTCCGCCCGAACACTCTGCCATTCTCAATTCCCTCACCCAGCGCGAGCGCGATGTGTTGCGCTACGTGGCCGGCGGCATCAGCAACAAAATGATTGCCCGGCGGATGTTTTTATCTGAAAACACAGTGAAGGCGCATATGCAGAATATCTTCCGCAAACTCAACATCGACAACCGCGTGCGTGCCGCCGTGTATGCCCGCGAACTGGGCTTGGATAAGGAAGAGGAGTGATGCGGTTGGCGGTTTCAGCTAGCCTTTGGATGAGGCTACCTGAAAACTGCAAGACGGAAGGCTGGCGGCGATTGCTGTTGCCAATGGCTGGCTGGTGTGGGATTCCGGCATTCAGCCTACAGTGAGTGATCAGTGGTCTGTCATTGGAAAAGGCTACCTGAAAAATGTTTCAGGTAGCCTTTTTGTCGTTGGGCTGCAAGCTGCAATGCAACGTTTACAGTTGTGCTGGTATGGGGCTGATGCCTGCGGCTAACCCGCTACGGGTGTTTTCAGGTAGCCCCTTCAGCCTCTTTCATGCTCGCCGCACACTTTGCAGGCAGGATTTTTTGGGATGGCGAAGTGCTGCCATTGGCCGCTGAGCGCGTTGTAGCAGCGCAAAACGCCGTTTTCGGCAGGCAGGCCGAGCAGGATTTTCAGCGCTTCGGCGGCTTGGGTAGTGCCGATGATGCCCACCAGCGGGGCGAATACGCCGAACAGGGCGCAGGCGCCGTCGTTGTCTTGCTCGCGGTCGAACAGGCAGGCATAGCAGGGCTGGCCGGGCAGGTCGGGGCGGTAGGTGGCGATTTGGCCGTCGAAGCGGGTGGCGGCACCGGAAACCAGCGGGGTGCGGGTGGCGCAGGCGGCGGCGTTGAGGGCTTGGCGGGCGGAGAAGTTGTCGCTGCAATCGAGCGCGGCCTGGCATTGGGGCAGCAGGCGCAGCAGGGCGGCTTCATCCAGTTTGCCGTGGGTTTCGATTTGGCAGGCGGGGTTGAGCTGTTTCAGGTAGCCTGCCATGGCTTCGGTTTTGAGGCGGCCGATGTCGGCTTCGCGGTAGGCGGTTTGGCGCTGGAGGTTGGTTTCGTCAACGCAGTCGTGGTCGGCAATAATCAGCCGTCCCACGCCGGCAGCGGCCAGATAGGGCAGGGCGGCACTGCCCAGCCCGCCGCAGCCGAGCACCAACACGCAGGCATCCAGCAGTTTTTGCTGGCCTTCGGTGCCGATTTCGTCGAGCAGGATGTGGCGGCTGTAGCGCAGCAGTTGGTGGTCGTTCATGGCGGTGTGGGGGCAGGGTGGTCGGGGAGGGGATTATATCGTGGAAATTGGTGCTTGCTGATAGAATGACCGTACTTATCGCCAGGAGGAGGTTTAAATGAAAGCAGCCAAATATTTATTGCCTTTTGCCGCCGCAGCTTTGCTGGGCGCGTGTTCGACTGTGGGCGGTATGCCGCGTGGGCAGCAGACGGCAGATTACAAAATAGAAGCGGCGGGCGGGGTACAGGCCGAAGTTGGCAGGAGCGCCGCCAATTCAAGCTACCGCTATGGTTTCGGCATCCGCCTGAAGAATGCGCCTCGCGTGGCTTCGGTGAAAATCGAGCGTACCCGCGGCGGCGAGTTGGGTGTGGTGTTTGACGATAGCCGCCACCCTACTACTGCCACCAAAGCCTGGCAGCGGCATGCCGACGGCACACGCTCCTACCTCTACAATAACGGCGACGGCACGTTCGATTGGATCGGCCAAACCGCCGCCCGCAAACTGACACCGCAACAGGTGCCGTGGCTTTATCAAGCAGGCACCACGCACCAACAATACCGCATCACCATCCGCGATTTGCAGGGCAAGGAGACGGTGTTGGTGCAGGATACGGCCATCCCGCCCGAGCAGAAGCAGGCTATCCTGCAGCTATGGAGATCACGTGGCGGCAGTAGATAGCAAGTAGGCTGAATCTGACACGATGAAAGGCTACCTGAAAATACGGCACAGCAGAATTTCTGTGAAGTGAAGGATTTCAGGTAGCCTTTTTGCTGGCTATATCGCCGGTTGAATCAAATTGGTTTTTAGCCAAATGAGCCACCGTGGCAGGAAATGCGGCCTTCGGCGATAAGTGGCTGCTAGATGTGGCTTGCGGTATAATTTGCTTCCTTATCCATCCAAGCAAATGGCTTGCTGCCCGCAGCATTTCCAGCCGTTTTCCGCAAGCCGTCTCCTTCCGTTTTTGCCAACCGGTTTATTCAGATGACGACTCCCGCACCCATCTCCCCGCCCTCCGTTTCCGATGATTACGCACAGCAGCAGGAAATCACGCGCCTGTGCATCCATGCCGCGCTGTTGCTGCTGCAATACGGCGCGGAAAGCACGCTGATCGACCAAATCGCCGTGCGGCTGGGCCGTGCGCTGGGCATGGACAGCGTGGAGTGCGCGCTCACGCCGAATGCGATTGTGATCACCACGCGCCGCGGCAACCAGTGCACCACCACCACGCGCAAGAATTTCGACAAAGGCATCAATATGTCGGTGATCACGGCGGTGCAGCATATCGTGCTAGATGCTGAAGACGGGCTGTATAGCGTGCAGGAAGTGCGCGAGCGGATGGATGCGGTGAAGCCGGAAAAATACAACCGCTATTTTGTGGTGTTTATGGTGGGGCTCTCTTGTGCGAGCTTTGCCCACCTTTCGGGCGGCGACCAGCTGATTTGCTTCATCACGTTTATTGCTTCGGCCTGCGGTATGTGGGTGCGGCAGTCGCTGTCGGCACGGCATTACAATCCGGCGGTGGTGTTTGCGGTAACCGCTTTTGTGGCTTCGATGGTGTCGGGCATGGCGCTGAAATTCGGCTGGGGCGCACACCCGGAAATCGCTACGGCGGCCAGCGTGTTGCTGCTGGTGCCGGGGGTACCGCTGATTAATTCGCTGGCCGATATGCTCAAAGGCCATGTGAATATGGGCATGAGCCGCTGGGCAATGGCCACGCTGCTCACCTTCAGCACCTGTTTGGGCATTGTGTTGGCCTTGAGCCTGTTGAATGTTTCCGCTTGGGATTAAGCCATGCTGCTGAATTTGCTAGACGATATGTTTTTCGCCGCCATCCCCGCCGTGGGCTTTGCGATTTTGTTTAATGTGCCGCGCAATGCGTTGAAATACTGCGCTTATTTGGGCGCGCTGGGGCACGGGTCGCGCACGCTCATGATGCAGTTTGGCTTGTCGCAGGGCTTGGCCACGCTGTGTGCGGCTTCGCTGGTGGGCTTTATCGGCGTGTATTTGTCGCAACGCTACCGGGCGCATCCGAAAGTGTTTACCGTGGCTGCCATCATTCCGATGATTCCGGGGGTGTATGTGTATAAGGCGATGATTGCGCTGGTGCAGATAAACCACAAGGGCTTCTCCGAGCAGCTTTTGGGGCAGGCGGTGGATTATTTTGTGAAATCCGGCTTCGTTATCGGCGCACTGGCCTTCGGGTTGGCGCTGCCGGGGCTGCTGTTTTATCGACAGCGGCCGGTGGTGTAGCGACTACTCTTCTAGCAGCCTTCACAACAGCATCTTCACCACAAACTCACCATCTTGCTGCCCCTCTGCTGACGCAGCCGAACGGAGCGCGGTTTTTCGGGAAATAAGGGCTTGCATGTTCGAAGCGGCGCAGCCGCAAGTTGCGAGCCCGCCCGAAAAATTGCGTGGAGTGAGGGAAGTTTGCGCAGCAAACCCGCGCCCGCAGTCGCCTTTCTTTGCTTCCTTTCTTTGGCGACGCAAAGAAAGGAAGTGCCCCGCGCCGGTATAAGGCGCAATGGGGAGCAGGGCAGGTGTGAGGAAGGCTACCTGAAATTTGGCAAGCCGCCTGAACCCCAACCTTTCCGAATGTTATGTGGCCTAAGTCTCGCCAAAAGCCTTATTAAAAATACACTTCGACTATAGCCGAAGCCATAATTCTTCAGCAAGCCGCCGCAATCTGCTAAACTTACCGCCTCATCATTCTTTCCACGCCAATATGCACACTGATTCCCCCTCATCTCCAGAGCCCGAGCCTGCCTCGGCGGATAAGTGTGTGCACGGCATGTATTTAAAGGCTACCTGAAAGCTGCTCATAGCGTTTTCAGGTAGCCTTTGTTTGTTGTTATTATTTGTAATCAAGGATTCACATTCATGGATTTCTCTTGGCTGGCCGACCCGGTAACCTGGCTGGGCTTCGCTACGCTGATTATTCTCGAAGTCGTACTCGGCATCGACAACCTGGTGTTCGTGGCCATTTTGGCCGGCAAAGTGCGCCCCGCCCAGCGCGACCGTGCCCGCATCACCGGCCTGACTTTGGCCGTGCTCATCCGGCTGCTCATGCTCGCCTTTATGGGCCGTATCATGCAGCTCACCACTCCGCTGTTTGCATTGGGGCGGCTGGACGTGGCCGGCAAAGACATCATCATGTTTGTGGGCGGCTTATTCCTGCTGTATAAGGCCACCACCGAGCTGCACGAGCGTCTGGAGGGTGCCAATCACTACGCCGTTTCCGACACCGACCACCGCAAACAGCATGCACCGTTTTGGGGCGTGGTGTTGCAGATTCTCGTGCTCGATGCCGTGTTTTCTATCGATGCTGTGGTGACCGCCGTGGCCGTGGTGCAGCATATCCAAATCGCCATGGCCGCCGTGATTGTGGCGATGGCCATGATGATTTGGGCGAGCAAGCCGCTCACCGAATTTGTCAACCGCCACCCCACCGTGGTGATGCTGTGCCTCGGCTTCCTCTTGATGATCGGCTTCAGCCTGATTGCCGAAGCCTTCCACGTAGTCATCCCCAAAGGCTACCTGTATGCCGCCATCGGCTTCTCCGTGCTGATTGAAGTGTTCAACCAAATCTCCCAGCGCAACACCGACAAAAACGCCTACGGCAGCCGCTCTTGGCGCCGCCGTACCGCCGAAAACGTGCTCGGCATGATGGGCATCCGCGAAACCATGCTGGCTAAAGCCGGCGAAGAAAACCACGATGCCGGCCACTTTGAAGAAAACGAAAAATCCATGATCCGCAGCGTGCTCACCCTAGCCGAGCGCCCCCTGCCCGGCATCATGGTGCCCCGCCGCGACATCGAACGCCTCGATATTTCCCAAAGCCGCGAGCAGCAATATGCCCAGCTGCAAAACTCCCCGTATTCCCGCCTCCTGGTGGTGGGCAAAGCCGGTGCCGACGAGCCTTTGGGCTACATCAACAAAAAAGACCTGCTCAACCAGCTGCTCAGCGGTGAAGAGCCTGATATCCAGGCCGCCCTGTGCCAGCCGCTCATCCTGCCCGACAGCACCAACACCCTTTCCGCCATCGAACAATTCCGCCACAGCGGTGCCGACTACGCCCTCGTGGTGGATGAATTCGGCGCCGTGCAGGGCATGGTTACCACCAAAGACTTGCTCTCCGCCATTGCCGGCGAATTTCCCGAAGCCTACGAGCGTAAAGAGCAAAATACCCAATCCGGCGAAAACAACACTGACAGCAGCGACAGCCTGCTGGTGGACGGCAGTCACGAATACGCCGAGCTCGCCCCGCAGCTTGGCCTGCCCCCGCCCGAAGAAGATGCCGACTACCACACGGTGGCCGGCCTGATGATGGAAGAGCTGAAAACCCTGCCTGAAGTGGGCGACACCCTCGACTACCACGGCTGGCGTTTTACCGTGGCCGCCAAAGCTGGACAACGCATCGAACAAATCCGCATCAGCCGCCTGCCGGAATAATCGCAGGGTTTCAGGTAGCCTTTGCGATAATACTCAAAGGCTACCTGAAAAATACGGCGGCCTTGTTTGGGTTCTGCAGCAACCAGTTTTCCGGCAAAGGTATCGTTTGAATTTCGTTTAGGTTATAGTGGATTAACAAAAATCAGGACAAGGCGGCGAGCCGCAGACAGTACACACGTTACGGCAAGGCGAGCCAACGCTGTACTGGTTTTTGTTAATTCACTATATGTTTTCAGGTAGCCTTCGGTAGGGTAGCGGCTGGATATAAGCCGCCTGCGCTAACGTTCAGGCTACCTGAAACCGCCCGGTTCAAACTTGCCCCGCCCTCCTGTTGTCCATTAAAATAACGTGCTTCCGGCAGGCAGCACTGCCCGCGCCGAAGCACGTTTTGCATCGCTTTAAAAGCCGCGAAACGTGTTTTTTTATCCCCCGCATCCGGACACCAATCATGACCACTCCCGCCCTTCTCGTTCTCGCTGACGGCAGCGTATTTCACGGCACATCAATCGGTTACGAAGGTTCGACTTCCGGCGAAGTCGTGTTCAACACTTCCATGACCGGCTATCAGGAAATCCTGACCGACCCGTCCTACTGCAAACAAATCGTTACCCTCACCTACCCCCACATCGGTAACACCGGCACCAATGCCGAAGACGAAGAAAGCCGCAGCGTTTATGCCGCAGGCTTGATTATCCGCGACCTGCCGCTGCTGCACAGCAACTTCCGCGCCTCCGAAAGCCTGCACGACTATCTGGTGCGCAACAAAACCGTCGCCATCGCCGACATCGACACCCGCCGCCTGACCACCATGTTGCGCGAAAAAGGCGCACAAGGAGGCGCAATTCTGACCGGCGCGGACGCCACGGTTGAAAAAGCGCAAGAACTCATCGCCGCGTTCGGCAGCATGGTCGGCAAAGATTTGGCGAAAGAAGTTTCCTGCCAAGCAGCCTACGAATGGACCGAAGGTGAATGGGCGCTGGGCAAAGGTTTCGTTACCCCTGCCGAACAGCCGTTCCACGTCGTCGCCTACGATTTCGGCGTAAAAACCAATATCTTGCGTATGCTTGCCGCACGCGGCTGCCGCCTGACCGTCGTTCCCGCCCAAACCAGTGCGGAAGACGTGTTGGCACTCAACCCCGACGGCGTGTTCCTTTCCAACGGTCCTGGCGACCCCGAGCCTTGCACCTATGCCATCGAAGCCGTGCAAAAACTGATAGCAAGCGGCAAACCCATCTTCGGCATCTGCTTGGGACACCAGCTCATCAGCCTCGCCATCGGCGCAAAAACCCTGAAAATGCACTTCAGCCACCACGGCGCGAACCACCCCGTACAAGACTTGGACAGCGGCAAAGTCGTCATCACCAGCCAAAACCACGGTTTCGCCGTCGATGCCGACACCCTACCCGCGAACGCAAGAATTACCCACAAGTCCCTGTTCGACAACACATTACAAGGTATCGAACTGACCGACCAACCCGTGTTCTGCTTCCAAGGCCACCCCGAAGCCAGCCCCGGCCCGCAAGATGTCGGCTATCTGTTTGACAAATTTATTGACAATATGAAAGCGGCGAATCGGGCTTAATCGCTTCCTTCTGTTTCAGGTAGCCTTTGACACATAGCGAGGGCTACCTGAAATTTTAAAGGCTACTTGAAACCATTTTCCGGTTTTCAGGTAGCCTTTTTATAACCATTGCCACAGCGTTTAGCCGGGCACGCCGTGTGCCAGCCGGCCGGCCGACATATGCGCCACTTCCTGCGCGAGGATTTCGCTGTCTTCCGGATCGTGGGTGATGAGCAGCATGGGAATATCTAACTCTTGCTGCAAATCCAGCAGCCATTGCCGCATGCGGTGGCGCAGGCCGATGTCGAGGGCGGAGAAGGGTTCGTCCAGGAGCAGCCAGCGCGGGCTGGCGATGCAGGCGCGGGCGAGGGCGGTGCGCTGGCGTTGGCCGCCGGAGATTTGGTGCGGATAGTGTGCGGCCAGGGAAGCGAGCTGCATTTTTTCCAGCCAAAATCCGGCCAGCTGTACAGCCTGTTTTTGCGGCGGAGTGCGCCAGCCGTGACGCAGGCCGAAGGCGATGTTTTGCGCCACCGTAAGGTGCGGGAACAGAGCGTAATCCTGAAACAGCAGCCCGGCCTGCCGCTGTTGCGGCGGCAGCCACAGCCGCTTTTCGGTGTCGCCGTAGCATGTGCCGCCAATGCGCACATGCCCGGCCTGCGGGCGCAATAGCCCGGCCAGCAGCTGCAAAGTGAGGCTTTTGCCCGAGCCGGATTCGCCCACGATGGCCAGCCGTTTGGCTTGGCTTTGGCAGCGGCAATCCAGCTCAAAAGTCTGCCCGCCGCCGGTAAGCCGCGTGTGAAAGGCAAAATCGAAAACCGGTGTGCCGCTCATGCTTTATCCTTTGCTTTGGCCAGATGGTTCACGCTCCACAACACAGCCACACACACCGCCGAAATCAGGATCACCAGCTTGGTGGCCAGCGCGTCGTCGCCGGCCTGCACGGCTTCATATACGGCGATGGAGAGGGTTTGCGTTTGGTTGGGGATGCTGCCGGCAATCATCAGCGTGGCGCCGAATTCGCCCAGTGCGCGGGCAAAGGCCAGAAGCAGGCCGGCCAAAATGCCGCGCCAGGCCAAAGGCAGCGTAACCCGCAAAAACACCGCCCATTCACCCAAACCGAGCACCCGTGCCGCCTGCTCCAGCTGCGGGTTGACTTCTTCAAACGCCGCCCGCGCCGGCTTGCACACCAGTGGGAAGGTAACCGCCGTTGCCGCCAGCACCGCACCCTGCCAAGTGAAAATCAGACTGATGCCGAAATACTCCTGCAACAGCTGCCCGAGCACGCCGTTGCGCCCGAATAGCACCAACAGGTAGTAGCCCATCACGGTGGGCGGCATCACCATCGGCAGCGTGAGCACCACGTCTAGCAGGTTGCGCCCGGGAAAGCGGCAGCGTGCCAGCAGCCAGCCCACGGCCACGCCCAGCACGAGATTGAGCCCGCTCGCCCAAAAGGAGACTTTCAGCGAGAGCAGCAGCGCGGGCAATACGTCTTGAAACACACGGATTCCTTTGAAATAGCGTAATAAGTAGCGGAGAAGGGAGCGGCGGCTTGAATCCGTGCAATACGGTTTGCGCACCGCCGCAAATCGGGTTTGGGCAGCAGGCTGATTCCAACTGACAGCGCAATTTTTGCAGCCATCAGAGGCTACCTGAAACTTGGTAGACGCAGATTTTATACCCGCCCGCTGCCATGCCAAAGGCTACCTGAAAGCACTATTGTACTTTTCAGGTAGCCTCTTCTCCTACCGTTCAAGCTTAGCGTCTGGCCGGATTGAAGCCGTATTTCTGCAAAATGCGGCTGCCTTCGCGCGAGCGGATGAAGTCTAAGTAGCGGGCGGCTTCGGAGGCATCTTTGCTGGAAGCGGTTACGGCAATGGCGTAGGACACCGGTTTTTCCAGCGGCACGGCGCGCACGATGCGCACGCGGTCGCGCACCAGCATGGCATCGGTACGGTACACAAAGCCCGCATCCACTTCGCCGCGCGATACATAATCCAGCGCCTGGCGCACGTTTTGGGTGGAAATCATTTTGCCTTCCACCGTCTGCCACAGGCCGGCTTTTTCCAGCGCGGCCTTGGTGTAGCGGCCGGCCGGCACGCTGGCGGGGTTGCCAACGGCCACACGCTGCACCTGCGGTTTGCTCAAATCTTGCAGAGTGTTCACGCGTACGGCGGCGTTTTGCGGCTGAATCAGCACCAAATCATTCGTGGCGAAAGTGCGGCGGCTGGCGGGAGCGATAACCTTGGCTTCGGCAGCCTTATCCATGGTTTCCTGGTCGGCAGTGGCCAACACATCCACCGGCGCACCTTGCACCAGCTGTTGCAGCAGAACGCCGGAAGCGGCGGTGTTCAAATGGATCTGCGTGTCGGGATGGGCACGGCCATAGGCAGTGTTGATTTCCTGAAATGCTTCTTTCAGGCTGGCGGCGGCGGAAACGGTAATTTCTTTGGCTGAGGCCGACAGGGCGGCACAAGCCAGGGCGAGCATAAGGGCGGTTTGGCTGAAACGGCGCATTTGTTTTCTCCTTTAGGCGGTGTAAATAGCAGCCCAAGCAATAGGGCTACCTGAAGCGCGCGGAATTTTAGCAACGGCTTCTTAGCGGGCAATAGTTCTTTCGGCTTATGCTGAAAGAACTATCGGCGGGCAAGTAAAGTAAATTGGGTAGGGGCAAGCGGGTGCGGAAGAGTGCAGGCTACCTGAAAGTCGATGCAGTGAAAACGAGATTTCCGGGGGAGGGTGCGTTTCTGCGGAGCTAAAACGAGGTCTTCGCAGGAAAACGAACTGCTGCAAAATCCAAACAGGATGACAACACGGTAAACAGCCCGACGGTTTCAGATTACAATACCGCTTTTCATCCCGCATAAACATCCCGCAAGAATCATGTTCCCACGCATCCTTTCCGCCGCTGCTGCCCGAGGGCTGCGCGCACACCTGCGCCGCGGCAGCTTGGTGGCCTATCCCACGGAATCCAGCTACGGCTTGGGCTGTCTGCCCACGCACCGCCGTGCCTTGCGCTGGCTGATGCAGCTGAAAAAACGGCCGCAGCATAAAGGATTGATTGTTATCGGTAATGATTTGAAGCAGCTTGAACCGTTGCTGCAAAGGCTACCTGAAAACCAACGCCGGCTGGCGCAAAGCACTTGGCCAGCGGCGGTTACGTTTTTGTTTGCGGCAGCCGATAGCGTGCCGACGCTGTTGCGCGGGCGCGGGCGGGAGAAGTTGGCAGTGCGCGTGCCGGCGCATGCTGGGGCACGGCGCTTGTGCGCGCTGCTGGGCACGCCGCTGGTGTCCACTTCGTGCAACCGCAGCGGGCGGCGGGCTTTGCGGCATCAGCGCGAGGTGCGGCGCTGCTTCGGGCGGGATGTGTATGTGGTCAACGGCCGCTGCGGCGGGTCGAAGCGGCCGAGCCGGATTGTAGATGCGCAGAGCGGGGTGTATTTGCGCTAGGGGCTACCTGAAAGCTGTTTTCAGGTAGCCTTTATCCTTCTTTGCCAATTCTCCAGCGGTTTGCTATAAGGCAATCTATAGTTGATTAAAATAAGAATGCTACGGCGTTGGCTTGCCTTGCCGTATTACTCATACTGTCTGCGGCTTGCTGCCTTGTCGCATTCTTATTTTAATCAGCTAAAATTAAAACGAATAAACAATGAGGTAGTTATGCGCTTGGGCGGGTTGTGCTGTTGGGTGGCGGGTGTGCTGCTGGCTTTTTTGTTGCCGGCAGCACATTTTGTTGCCGTTGCCTCTGCCTTGGCGCTGCTGCTCGCTTTGCTTGGCTGCTTCCGGCGCGCCCGTGGGGCGTGGTGGCTGCTGTGCGGGCTGCTTTACGGCGTGTGGCGGGTGCAGCTGGCGCTATCGCAGCAGTGGCCGGCGGAGCCGGAGTTTCAACGGGTGCGGCTGGATTTTCAGGTAGCCTCGGTGGCGGAGGCATCGGCTCAGGCGGTGCAGTTTGAGGCTTGGGCGCAAACGGAAGCGGGGGAGCGGTTTCGGCTGCTGGTGTCAGACCGGTATTTGCGCGAATGGCGGCCGGGCAGCCGCTGGCGGATGACGGTGCGGGTGCGGCCTACGGTGGGCGAGCGCAATGAAAACGGCTTTGACCGCGAGGCTTGGGCCTTGAGCCGGCATATCGACGGCATGGCTTCGGCGGTTCGCGAACGGTTGGAACTGCCGCCGGACACGGGCTGGCCATCGCGTTGGCAAAACTGGCGATACGAGCGGCAGCAGGCTTGGCAACAGGCGGCGGAAACCTACCCGAACGGGGCGGTGCTGATGCGGGCTTTGGGCGGCGGCGGATACGGCGGGCTGGCGGATGAGCATTGGCAGGCGTTTCGTGTGTTGGGCATCAATCATCTGATCAGCGTGTCGGGGCTGCACATCGGTATGGTGGCGCTGGCGGCGGCATATTTGGCGCGGCTTTTGCTGCTGCGCCTGCCGTTGGCCGAGCCGCGCCGCTGGTATTTGGCGGCGGGCTTGGCCGCGACTTTGTTTTATTCGGCCTTGGCCGGCTTCGGCGTGCCGATTCAGCGCAGTTTGCTGATGCTGGCGGTGTTTGCCTGGCAATGGTATCGGCGCGGCAGCCCTGCGCCGTGGCGGGCTTGGTGGCAGGCGTTGGCGGCAGTGCTGCTGTTCGACCCGCTCTCGGCTTTGGGCGTAGGCTTTTGGTTTTCCTTCGGCGCGGTGGCGGCGCTGATTTGGGTGGCGCAAGGGCGGCTGGAGGCTGTGCCGGAGGATGATGCGCCGGAAGGCGGCTGGCTGAACGCGGCCAAACATTCCGGCCAATGGCGCACTGCGCTGCGCGCCCAATATGCGGCCACGCTGTTGGGGTTTTGGCAGGCCGGGCAGGTGTTCGGCACCGTGCCGCTGGCCGCGCCTTTGGCCAATGCGCTGCTGATTCCGTGGTTTTCCTGGGTGTTGGTGCCGCTGGCTTTGCTGGCGGTGCTGCTGCCGTTTGAAGGCTACCTGAACATGGCGGCCGCTATTGGCGAGCACACCATGGGCGCGGTGGTGTGGGCGGGCAGTTGGGTGCCCACCGGCGCGCTGGCGCATTTGCCGCCACTATTTTGGCTGGCCGTGTTGGCTGCGCTGGCGGTGTGGCTGTTGCCGCGCGGCCTGGGCTTGCGGCCTTGGGCGGCGCTGGTGCTGGCGGCATCCTGCCTGTATCGCACGCCCGCACCGGAGCACGGCACAGCGGCGGTGCGGATTATCGACGTGGGGCAGGGGTTTGCCTTGCAGGTGCGCACGCAAAATCATTGGCTGCTGTTCGACACCGGCACGGCGGGGGCGGCGCAGACGCAACTGGTACCCAATCTGCTGGCGCAGGGGCTGCCGCCGCCCGATGTGCTGGTGCTCTCGCACCACGATGCCGACCACGATGGCGGCTTCCCCGCCGTTCAGGCAGTCTTTGCGCCGCGCAAACTGTATGCCGGCCAGCCGGAAGCCTATGCCGGCGCAGCCGAATGGTGTGCCGGCGGCACCGCGTGGGAGTGGGACGGCGTGCATTTTGAATTCCTCACCCCGCCGCGAAACCCCGAAGCCGACGACAACGAACAAAGCTGCGTGCTGCGCGTGTTGGCGGGCGGCCAGGCGGTGCTGGCGGGCGGCGATTTGGGTATCGCGGGCGAGCGCTGGCTGGTGGGCACATACGGTGATTCGCTGCACAGCCAATTATTGGTGCTGGGGCATCACGGCAGCCGCTCCTCATCCGATTCGGCTTATCTGAACGCCGTGGCGCCCGAAGCGGCGGTGGCGGCCAACGGCTTCGCCAACCCCTACGGCCACCCCGCCGCCATCGTGCGCCACCGCCTCTCCGCCCACCGCATCCGGCTCTACACCACCGCCCGCAGCGGGCAGCTGGATTTCTTGCTGGGGCAGGGCGGGGCAATGCGGCCGCAGCGCTTGGGCAGAAGGTTTTGGCAGCGCAAGCCGTTTGAGGAATGAAGGTTTCAGGTAGCCTGTTTGTGAATCCGGAGGCTACCTGAAAATCTTGCCGCTACTTCATCACTCACCCGCGTTCAGCAGCCGTTTGCGGTACAATGTGCGCCCTTCCTATTTCCAATCAGGCTACCTGAAAGCGCGTAGCCCCACTTCTCCGCAAGCCCGAAATATGATCGCCCCTGTTTACATCCCCCTGCGCCAACACACCGAATTTTCCATCACCGACGGCACTTTGCGCATCAAAGAGCTGGTGAAGAAAGCTGCTGCTTTCGGCCTGCCCGCGCTGGGCATCAGCGATTTGATGAATACGTTCGGCCTGGTGAAATTCTACAAAGCCTGCCGTGGCGCGGGCATCAAGCCGGTGGTGGGGGCGGATGTGTGGGTGGCGAATCCGGACAATCCGGAGCAGCCCTTCCGCGCCATGCTCTTGGTGCGCAACGAAGCGGGCTACCGCCGCCTGTGCGAGCTGCTTACCCGCGCTTATGTGGGCACGGATCGCAACGTTGCTCATGCCGAGCTGGAGCCGCAATGGCTGGCCGAAGGCGGCAACGAAGGGCTGATTTGCCTTTCCGGCGCGCATTTGGGCGAAGTAGGCCGCCAGCTGATGAACGGCCATGACAGTGCCGCCCGCGCCGCCGCGCAGAAATACGCGCAATGGTTTCCCGATGCTTTTTATTTGGAACTGCAAAGGCTACCTGAAAAACCGGAATGGGAAACTTCGGTTTCAGGTAGCCTCAAATTGGCGGCAGAGCTGGGCTTGCCCGTGGTGGCCACCCATCCGGCACAGTTTTTAAACCCCAACGATTTCAAGGCGCATGATGCGCGGGTGTGTATTGCCGGCGGCTGGGTGCTGGCGGACAAACGCCGCCCGCGCGAGTTTGTGGCCGGCCAGTATTTTGCTTCGCCGGAAGAGGTGGCCGCCCGTTTTGCCGATTTGCCGGAGGCGCTGCAAAACACGGTGGAAATCGCCAAACGCTGCAACCTCACGCTTACGCTGGGCAAAAACTTCCTGCCGCAGTTTCCCACGCCCGACGGCATGAGCTTGGACGACTACCTCGCCCACCTGTCCAACCAAGGCCTGCGCGAACGGCTGGCCGCGCTCTATCCGGATGAGGCGGAGCGCGAACAAAAGCTGCCGGAATACCAGGCGCGGCTGGATTTCGAGCTGGGCACCATCGTGCAGATGGGCTTCCCGGGTTACTTCCTGATTGTGGCCGACTTCATCAACTGGGCGAAAAACAACGGCTGCCCGGTGGGGCCGGGGCGCGGCTCGGGTGCGGGCTCGCTGGTGGCTTATTCTTTAAAAATTACCGATTTAGACCCTCTGCGCTATGCGCTGCTGTTTGAGCGTTTCCTCAATCCCGAGCGCGTGTCGATGCCCGACTTCGATATCGACTTCTGCCAAAACAACCGCGGCCGCGTGATTGAATATGTGCGCCGAAAATACGGCTTCGAGGCGGTGAGCCAGATTGTTACCTTCGGCACCTTGTCGTCTAAAGCCGTGATCCGCGACGTGGGGCGCGTGCTGGAGCTGCCGTTTGGCGTGTGCGACCGGCTCTCCAAGCTGATTCCGCTGGAGGCCAACAAACCGCTGAGCCTGGAAAAGGCGATGGAGGCCGAGCCGGAAATCGCCAAGGTATTGGAAGAGGAAGAGGCCGAAGAGCTGATGGAGCTGGCCAAAAAGCTGGAAGACCTCACGCGCGGCCTCGGCATGCACGCCGGCGGCGTGTTGATTGCGCCGGGCAAGATTTCCGATTTCTGCCCGGTGTATCAGGCCGACGAATCCGCCTCGCCCGTTTCCATGTATGACAAAGGCGACGTGGAAGACATCGGGCTGGTGAAGTTCGACTTCCTCGGCCTGCGCAACCTCACCATCATCGAAATGGCGCAGGAATTCATTGCGCAAACCACCGGCGAGCGCATCGATGTGAACCACATCGACCTCACCGACCAGCAAGCCTACGAAGTGTTCCGCAAGGCCAACACCACGGCGGTGTTCCAGTTTGAATCCACCGGCATGAAAAAGATGCTGGCGCAGGCCAACACCACCAAGCTGGAAGAAATCATCGCCTTTGTATCGCTCTACCGCCCCGGCCCGATGGATCTGATTCCGGATTTCATCGCCCGCATGAAAGGCGCGCGTTTTGAATATATGCACCCGCTGCTCGAGTCCGTGTTGCAACCCACCTACGGCATCATGGTGTATCAGGAGCAGGTGATGCAGGCCGCGCAGGTAATCGGCGGCTATTCGCTCGGCGGGGCAGACTTATTGCGCCGCGCCATGGGCAAGAAAAAGCCCGAAGAAATGGCGAAACACCGCGAAATCTTTGCCGAAGGCGCGGCCAAGCAGGGCATTGCCCGCGAAAAAGCCGATGAAATCTTCGACTACATGGAAAAATTCGCCGGCTACGGCTTCAATAAATCCCATGCCGCCGCCTACGCCTTGGTGGCCTACCAAACCGCCTGGCTCAAAGCCCACTATCCGGCCGAATTCATGGCCGCCACCATGTCGAGCGAGTTGGACAATACCGACCAGCTCAAGCTGTTCTACGACGATGCCCGCGATAACGGCATCCGCTTCCTGCCGCCCGATGTCAACCATTCCGGCTACCACTTCCAGCCCGATGCCCAACACCGCATCCGCTACGCCCTGGGCGCGATTAAGGGCACCGGCGAAGCCGCGGTGGAAGCCATTGTGGCCACGCGCGAAGAAGGCGGCGCGTTTAAGAGCCTGTTCGACTTCTGCGAGCGCGTGAGCCGCCAGCACATCAACCGCCGCACCATCGAAGCCATGGTGCGCGGCGGTGCATTCGACAGCATCGAACCCAACCGTGCCCGCCTGCTTGCCAATATCGACCTGGCCATGAGCAATGCCGAGCAGCAGGAAGAAAATGCCAACCAAGGCGGCCTGTTCGATATGGTGGAAGACGCGATTGCCCCCTTGGAGATGATCGACGTGCCCGCTTGGGGCGAAGCCGAGCTTCTGGCCGAAGAAAAACAGGCCATCGGCTTTTATTTCTCCGGCCACCCATTCGGCCCGGCCGAAAAAGAAGTGCGCCAATTTGCCCCCACCCGCCTCTCCCAGCTCAAGCCCAACGACAACGTGCGCGTGGCCGGCTTTGCCACCGCCATCCGCAGCATGGTGGGCAAGCGCGGCAAAATCGCCTTCATCACGCTGGAAGACACCGGCGGCAAAGCCGAAGTGATGGTTAGCGGCGAAACGCTCGAACAGCTCGGCCGCGACACCCTGCGCGCCGACCAAGTGCTAATTGCCGAATGCCGCATCAGCCGCGACGACTATGGCGGCGAAGACGGCCTGCGCATCATCGCCAACCGCGTTTACACCCTGCAGGAAGCCCGCAGCCACTACGCCCGCGCCCTCACCCTGCACCTCGCCCCCCACCACAACATTCCCCGCCTGGCCGAACTGTTGCAGCGAAGCGGCGAAGGCAAACGTGTCCCCCTGCGCCTGCACTACGTCAACGATAAAGCCAGCGGCGAGCTGATCCCCGACAGCCGCTGGCAGCCCTGCCTCAGCACCGAGCTCTTGGAAGAACTGGTGTCGCTCTTGGGCGAGCGGCAGGTGGGAGTGAATTGGTAGCGGCTACCTGAAAAGGACGGCCGGAGAGATTTCAGGTAGCCTTTGGGGCTACCTGAAAATGTATCGGTTTGGTAGGGTGGTGTGGCCGCAGGCGGAGCCCAACACGCAGCTGTGATTGGCAAATAATCCACGATGGTTTGGAAAACTTTCAGGTAGCCTACTCAAGGCTACCTGAAAGTCATTTTGTCAGTGCCAATAGCAATAGATCAGGCATGGATGCCCGGTATGCTGAAGACAGCAGGCTACCTGAAAGCTTTCTGCAACAGAGCAGGAGGGGTTTTCAGGTAGCCTGTAGTGATTTAGACGGTAATAAATATTGATGAGGATAGGCACGCTCGATCGCTATATTGGGCAGGCGAGCTGCCAGCATGCCTGTGTGGCATCGAGACTAAATTAGCCGGCCAAACTCACCAGCAGCTGCCGGATGGCGGGCCAGGCTTCGCCGGTTTCTGCGCCTTTGATGATACGGTCGATGCGGGCGCATTCTTGCAGGGCAGCGATGAGGCGCGGTGTAGCGATGCGGCGCACGGCCAGGGGGGCGAGCTGTTGTTTGCTGCCCCACAGGCGCAGGCTGTTGCGCACTTGGGCGACGGTTTGCCCTTGTTTGAGCGCGGCGGTGAGGTGGATGAGGGTGCGGATATCGTCGGCCAGCATCCACAGCAGCATCACGGGCTCTTCGCCGTCGGCTTCTAGGCCTTCGAGCAGGCGCACCACGCGGGCGGGCTCGCCGCTCATCCAGGCGGCAGCGAGCTGGAATACATCGAAGCGGGCTACGTCGGCCACGGCGGCTTCGGTTTCGGCAATGCCCAATTCGTGACCGGCGGGATGGAGCAGGGCGAGTTTGTCGATTTCCTGCTTGGCGGCCAATAGGTTGCCTTCCACGCGCTCGGCAAACAGGGCCAGTGCTTCGTTGCCGATGGATAAATGATGCTGCGCGAGGCGGCCGCGTATCCAGCCGGGCAGGGCTTGGGCATCAACGGCTTTGGCTTCGACCACGGTGCCGCTGCGGCTGAGGGCGGCAAACCATTTGGCCTGGGTTTGGGCGCGCTCGAGTTTGGGCAGGAGGATGACGGTTACGGTGTCGGGCGGGAGGTTGGCGGCCAGTTGTTCGAGGGCTTCGCCGCCGGTTTTGCCGGGCTTGCCGCCGGGCAGGTGGATTTCGAGCAGTTTGAGTTCGGCAAACAGGCCGATGCTGTTGGCGGAGGCGAGAAGGTCTTGCCAGTCGGCAGCGGTGTCGGGGGTGTGGGTTTCGCGGTTCAGGTAGCCTTGCTCTTTGGCGGCGGCGCGGATGGCGTCTAAGGCTTCTATCCGCAGCAGGGTTTCTTCGCCATGCAGCACATACAGCGCTTGCAGGGGCTGTTTGAGCTGCGGCAGCAGGCGTTCGGTGCTGATGGCGGCCATTATTCGGCTTTCAGATAGCCTAGGCGGCGCACGAGCTGGCGGGCGGCATCCACGCGCATATCGGCCCAGAGTTGGGCTTCTTCTTCTTGTTTACCGAGGATTTCGCTGTCGCTGTAGTCCAGCGTGCGGTAT
Organism: Eikenella sp.; assembly: GCF_057315495.1. Classification (NCBI taxonomy): domain Bacteria; kingdom Pseudomonadati; phylum Pseudomonadota; class Betaproteobacteria; order Neisseriales; family Neisseriaceae; genus Eikenella; species Eikenella sp. Next base: position 19,085 of record NZ_DBHKXY010000038.1, on the reverse strand, counting down.
ACGGTAATCATCATCGGCTCGCCCAGGGCTTTTTCGCCGCGCCAGGCTTGGGCGGACACTTTGAGCTCCAGCTGGTATTCGGTTACGGTACCGGAGAGGTTGAGGGTTTGGATGTTTTTATTGGTTTGGATAGAGGTTACTTTGACGATGGCATCGGCAAAGGCGCTGTCGAGCTTGGCGTGGCGACGCAGCAGTTCGGTTTCGATGTTTTGCTGCAGTTCGCGCCCTTGCACGGCCCAGGTTTGATAGGGCAGGGGCGGGTTGAGCGCGGGGTCGCTGCCGGCCAGGCGGAAGCCGCAGGCGGCCAACAACAGCAAAAGGGGCAGCATCAGATATTTTTTCATGGTGTTTCCTTGGCTTGCGCCGCAAGAGACGGCGGCTAGGGGCGTATTCTAGCGGATTGTGGATGGGGGAGGCTACCTGAAAAGTGGCAGCATAGGCTTTCAGGTAGCCTTTGTTATAGCGATACCACCACCGAACCCATAAACCGGTCTTGCAGGGGGCGCCGTTCGAATTTGGGAATCAGCAGCATGCTCAGGCAAATGAGATACACCAGGCTGTCGCCGCCTTACACTAAGAGCTAAACAGGCTACCTGAAAATTCTGCAGCATACTCAGCCTTTAAAACCAATAGTCCTTCATGGCTGCCAATAATTCCAGGGTGATTGCGTATCCGCAATTTTCGCCGATAACGCTGTCGATGCCGCAATAAGGGCAGCATGCCGTGTATTGCCCGTCGTCTTCCGGACAAAGTCGCTTTCTCTCAGCTCGGTGGAGCGGAAGATAGCGAGGCAGGAGAAGCAGCCGCAACGCTGGGGTAGTAGTAGATACGCTTTATTCTTGAATGAAAATTGGTGCGCGGCTATGGCAGCGGTGCCCAATGCCTCATCTGTTGATAGGTTGATCATCTTGTTTCCAGAAGAGGAGGCTACCTGAAAACGGTTAGGCATTTTCAGGTAGCCTTTCAGGATAGTTTAAGGCTGCATCTGCAAAGTTTGCGCAGAATCGGCAGTGCCAATCCGTTTTGCCCGGCATTCATGCTGTTGGGCCTGAATATTTGGGCGGCAAACTTTATTTGCGCCCGCATCAGCGCAGGCGGTTTAAGCCCAACGCATAGGTTCGCCCATTTTGCCAAGCAACCCACCAATACAGGCGCATATTCGGATTTTCGATTTCATCGGGAAGAATAAAGGCCTCCTCTTTAATCAGCATGGTTCGGGCTTTCTTTCGGGCAAAAGGACAAATCGGGGGGCTTTCAGACGGCCTAAAAAACCGCCCGGCGTTCGGTCGGGGGTGTCTGCCTATTCCCCGTCTTCATTAAATATCTTGCGCGGCTGCAATACCGTTTCGCCGGTAAATTGTTGTAAAACCGGAGTCAGCAAAGTGGATTCCCTGTCGGCAAACTGCTCCAAGAGAATAACGGCGACGGTTTTCATAGCATTTTCCTTTTTCGGTTTTTAAAATGGTTTCAGGCTACCTGAAACACCTTTTATCGTTTTCAGGTAGCCTTTATGATGACGATTACGCTACCGCGTCGGTTGTTTTTAAAGTGCGGTCAGAAAAGTCAAAGAACCCAATATCACGCCAACCGCATTGGGCACAATCAAAATCCAGTCTTTTTTGGGTTCTTTACTCCAACCATATAAAACCCAAATCAAACAGGATACTGCCGCAAACAGAGGTTGCCACGGTTGCGCCTTTTCCCCTTCCAAATTAGCGATAATTTGGGGGATATAGGCGATGAATACAAAAATCCCGATTGCCGCGCCTATGCTTCCGATAAAAGCATTGAATTTTTTCTTGCTTATCATAGATAAGTATCCTTTCTCAAAAATTTTTATTGTACGGCCTTTAATATAGCGGAGCAATATTGCTATCGAAAAGGAGGCTTTCCGAACAAGGATTTGACTGGCTGTAGAGCAAATATTTACCCGCGCGGTTTCCTGTAGGAAATCGTTACGTTGTTTACACTTTTCTTAGCTATCTAGGGCAGCCTTTTTTTAATCGACAGGCTGCCTGAAATCCGAAAATCTGTTTTCAGGCAGCCTGCACTTTATTTACCCCAACTTCGCTTTAATCAACTCCTGCACCTGCGCGGGATTCGCTTTGCCTTTGCTGGCTTTCATCACTTGTCCCACAATCGCATTCAGGGCTTTTTCGTTGCCGGATTTAAATTGTTCCACGGCTTTGGCGTTGTTGGCCAGCACTTCGTCCACCATGGCTTCAATCGCGCCGGTATCGGTCATTTGTTGCAAACCGTGTTTTTCGATGATTTCGGCGATGGTGGCTTCGGGTTCCGCCCACATGGCTTCAAAGGCTTTTTTCGCCAATTTGCTGCTTAGAGTGCCGTCGGCGATTTTGCCCACCAACGCGGCGAGGCGCGGGGCGGTAATCGGGCTGTCGGCAAGTTCCATGCCTTCTTTGTTCAGCGTGGCGGCGAGTTCGCCGTTCATCCAGTTGGCAGTCAGCTTGCCTTGTCCGCTGGCTTTGGCGGCTTCTTCAAAATAGGCAGCCTGCACGCGGCTGGCGGTGAGCAGGCGCGCGTCGTAGTCGGATACGCCGTAATCCGCCACGAAACGTACCGCCATTTCTTTCGGCAGTTCGGGCATTTCTTCTTTGGCTTTTTGCAACTGGCCGTCTGAAATAATGACGGGCAGCAAATCAGGGTCGGGGAAGTAACGGTAGTCGTGTGCATCTTCTTTCAAACGCATCACGCGGGTTTCTCCTTTTTCCGGGTCAAACAACATGGTTGCCTGCTGTACTTTGCCGCCGTCTTCCAAAATCTCGATTTGCGCTTCCACTTCGTAATTAATCGCCTGCTCCAAGAAGCGGAAGGAATTGAGGTTTTTAATCTCGCGGCGCGTGCCGAATTCCGCTTGGCCTTTCGGACGCACGGATACGTTGGCATCGACGCGGAACGAGCCTTCCGCCATATTGCCGTCGCAGATGTTCAGCCAGGTTACCAAGCTGTGTAAAGCTTTGGCGTAGGCAACGGCTTCGGCGGCGGAGCGCATTTCGGGTTCGGAGACCACTTCCAACAGCGGCGTGCCGGCACGGTTCAAGTCGATACCGGTTGCGCCGTTCAAGCCTTCATGCACGGATTTGCCTGCGTCTTCTTCCATGTGCGCGCGGGTTACATTGATGGTTTTTACATCGTCGCCGACCACGATTTCCAGCTTGCCGTGTTCGACAATCGGTAAATCCAACTGACTGATTTGATAGCCTTTTGGTAAGTCTGGATAGAAGTAGTTTTTGCGGTCGAACACGTTTTTCTGATTGATTTTCGCATCCAAAGCCAAGCCTAATTTGATGGCTTTTTCAACGACTTCGCGGTTCATTACCGGCAGCACGCCCGGCAGTGCGCATTCCACCACGCTGGCGTGCGCGTTGGGTTCCGCACCGAATGCGGTCGATGCGCCACTGAAGATTTTGGATTTTGTGTTGAGTTGGACGTGGATTTCCAGTCCGATTACGGTTTCCCAGGTCATAAGGGGTCTTTCTATTGAAGAAGGGTTAATCGGTTTGTATAGTGAATTAACAAAAACCAGTACAGCGTTGGCTCGCCTTGCCGTAACGTGTGTACTGTCTGCGGCCCGCCGCCTTGTCCTGATTTTTGTTAATCCACTATAAGGGTTTCCGGGTGGGCAGAGGCTACCTGAAAACCTAGATTCTATCTTTCGGACGGCCTTTTACCGCTATTTTCTGCGCGGCTGGAAGCCGGGAAGCTGCCAGTGGAAGCGGTAGGCAGCCAGCCGCAGAAACAGGCCGGCGGCAAACAGCAGATGCAGGGTAAAGGCGTTTATCCAGCCGAGCCGCGCGAGGAAATACATTAGCCCGCCGATGAAGATGGCAACGCTGCCGTAGAGGTCGGCACGCAATACGATGGGCACGTCGTTTACCAAAATATCGCGGGCGATGCCGCCACCTACAGCGGTGACGAAGGCGAGTACGATCACGCCGAACAGGTTTAATTGCAGGCCGATGCCGATTTGTGCACCGGTGATGCTGAAGGCGGCCAGGCCGATAGCATCGGCAATCAGGAAAGCCGCGGCAAGGTGGGTGCGGCGGTAGCGTTGTACGCGCAGCAGCCAGGCGATAGCGAGGGTGGCGAATACCACGATGAGTGCATCGGTGTGCCGGAACACCTGCGGCACATGCCCCACCAGCGCATCGCGCATCATGCCGCCGCCCACGGCGGTGAGCAAGGCGGTGATAACCACGCCGAGCACGTCGAGCCGCTTGCTGTAGCCGACGAGGTAGCCGGACACGGCGAAGGCGGCGGTGCCGATGATTTGGATGAAGTCGGTGGTGGTCATGGTTTCAGGTAGCCTTGCAGGCAGTGTTAGGTGGTTAAATAGGTTTTCAGACGGCCTTAGAGGCTACCTGAAAAGTTTCATGGGTTGGGCATTCATGCTGGTTAGTAATCTTAAATTGCTTTCAGGTAGCCTTATCTGCATTGTTACCGTTTAATTGCTTGAACTGCCGATAACTGTCGAGCAGGCGGCTTTGGTAGAGGCCGCTGCCGGAAAGGGTAATCATCAGGTAGTTTTGGGCGCGGGTCATGGCAACGTAGAGCAGGCGGGTGTTGTCGGCTTCCTGGTTTGCGTCTTTATGCTTCAAGGTGCAGATACCCATCAACATCACGCGCTGGAATTCGAGGCCTTTGCTGCTGTGCATAGTAAAGACGGCAACGGCGTTATCATGCGGATTGTAAGCCTTTTTGCTGCCGCCGTAATGCAGGGAGTGGCGGATGCCTTTTTGTTTCAACAGTTTGGCAACGTCGTTGCATTGTTCTTTGTTGTAGCAGATGACGGCGATGTCTTGCGGCGGAATGCGGTCTTTGAGCCATTTGTCAAGGCAGCGGGCAAGGTAGTCGAGCTCGCCCTGCCAGTCGGGGCATTCTTTGATGTAGGGCGAAATGCCGTTTACGCCTGCGGCTTCGGGCTCGACCAGCGGTACGCCGTCTTCGCCGCTTTCGTGCGGTTGCATTTTGTTTTGAGCAAACAGGTAGGCGAATCCGATAATTTCTTTGGTATTGCGGTAGTTCAGGCGCAGGATGGTAGTGCGGCCTTGGGCTTTGATGCCGACGCTGGATAGGGTGAAGCCCAAGCCTGCGCCGCTTTTTTTGTAGATGGCCTGGGCATCGTCGTAGAGCAGCAGCAAATGGCCGTTGTCGGCGTCGAGCATATGCACGCTCAGGCGCAGCCAGTCGGCTTCGAAATCGTGGCCTTCGTCAATCAGCACCGCGCCGTAGCGGCCGCCGGGAAGTGTGCCGTCGTGCATGGCTTGCAGCACGGTCAGCGGGGCGTGTTCGTAACCGGGCAGGTGGCGGTAGCGCTCGGGCGTTTCCAGCCCATATGCCTTTTGCAGTTTGCCGCACCATTGGTGGAAACTGCACACTTCCACTTTTTCCTCCAAGCCTTTGTCGGCCACGGCGGTACGTAATTTATCGGCCAATACGCGGTTGTAGCACAGCACTAAAACGGGTTTGTCGGACTGTTCGGCCAGGTATTGGCAGCGCATCAGCAAAATCAGGGTTTTGCCGCTGCCTGCTACGCCGTGGATGACGCGGTGGCCGCCGCCGATGCTGCGGGCAAGCTGTTCCTGCTGAATATCCATGATTTTGATGATGTCAGGTGCGGCGATGGGCTGCGGCAGGGTATCGGCAGCTGAATGCTCAGGCTGCTTTTCCGTTTTGCCGTCGGCCTGGTCGGCAGAGAAAAGTTCCTGCTGCTCGGGCGGGTTGATGCGGACTTCCGGAAACAAATGCCAACGGATGAGGTCGGTTTCGCTGCGGCTCAGGCTGCATTCGATACGGTAGGGGAACATGGCGGCCAGCTTGTCGGCGATGTTCGCGTTGCCCTGCCCACTTTTCAAATCGTCTTTATACAGCGTTTGCGTGTGCGGCATCAGATGGTCGAATTTGGCGATGTCGGTAATTTTGGCGATGTCGCTGCGGTTGAAACGGGTAAAAACTACGCCGTGCGCGTAGGGGATGCGCAGCCTGCCTTTGTATTCGCCCTCGGTGTGCTGCAAGCGGGTTTCTTTTGATAACAAGTCGATGATTTGGAACATATAGCCGCGCGCCTGCTCCAACGGGTGTTTGACTGTTTTCGCGGTGTGCTCGAACACCATTTCGCACTCGGTCTGGGTCATGCGCCTAAAGCTGTTGCCCGCCCAATCCTTTACTTCCAAGCACAGCAGCCCCCTGTTTGGAAACAGTACGAGGAAATCGGCATACAGCCGTTTCTTACCCATCGGCACGTTGTACCAAACGATACAGTCTTCGGCCAAATATTCGCGCAGGAAATCGGCGGTTTTACGCTCGCCTGCGGTCATGGCTTTGCGGATATGGTCGCTCAGTTCAGGGATAAACTGTGGCATAAATGTTTTCCTCTTTAATCTTTGTTTTCCGTTTTAAATTTTCAGGCAGCCTCATGAGTAGGGAAGCGGTATGGGTTACAAATACCTAATTTATAAGCTATTCCTAGTTTTAAATTTGTCACCCAAGCCTTCATACTTTTTGAGTAATTCAGCGTAGCTTTCTAGGGTTTTGGGTTGGAACATTACTTCAGGCTACCTGAAAAAGATGATTCAAAACAAAAAGTACTATGGACTTCACAAATTTCAGGTAGCCTTTTTCAGACGGCCTTAAAGGCTACCTGAAAACTTTCACGCCGGTGCTTTCGTATGCCAATCGCTCGCCAGCTGTACTTGATGCGCTGCGCCAAGAATTTTGGCTTCGGAGAAGTGGTTGCCGATAAATTGCACGCCGATGGGCAGTCCGCTGCCGCTGAAACCTGCGGGCAGGGTCAGGGCGGGCAAACCGGCCAGATTCACTGCGATGGTGTAGATGTCGGAAAGGTACATCTGCACGGGGTCGTGGATGTCGCTGCCGAGTTTGGGGGCGGCGGTGGGCGCAGTCGGGGCGAGGATGAAGTCGCATTGTGCGAAGGCCGTCTGAAAATCGTTGGCAACGAGGCGGCGCAGTTTTTGGGCTTTCAGGTAATAGGCATCGTAGTAGCCGTGCGACAACACATAAGTACCGATCATGATGCGGCGTTTGACTTCGCTGCCGAAACCTTCGGCGCGGGTGTTGCTGTACATTTCTTCAAGGTCGCCGAATTGGGAGGCGCGGTGACCGTAGCGTACGCCGTCGTAGCGGGAGAGATTGGTGCTGGCTTCGGCGGAGGCAAGGACGTAATAAGCGGGGATGGACAGGGCGGTTTGCGGCAGGGAAACTTCAATGGTTTCCGCGCCTTGTGCTTTTAAAAGGTTAATAACGTTTTGCAAAGCAGCCTGCACATCGGCATCCGCGCCTTCACCGAAATATTCTTTAGGCAGACCGATTTTCATGCCTTTGAGCGGTTTTTCCAAATCGCGGGTGTAGTCTTCTTTGCTGCGTTCCAAGCTGGTGGAATCGCGCTCGTCGAAGCTCGCCATCGCATTGAGCAAAATCGCGCAGTCTTCGGCGGTTTGCGCCATTGGGCCTGCTTGGTCGAAACTGGATGCGTAGGCAACCATGCCGAAGCGGGAAACCGTGCCGTAGGTAGGTTTGATGCCGGTGATGCCGCAGTGTGAGGCAGGCTGGCGGATGGAGCCGCCGGTATCAGAACCGAGTGCGACAGGAGCAAGGCGTGCGGCAACGACCGCTGCGGAACCGCCGGACGAACCGCCCGGTACATGCTCAAGATTCCACGGATTTTTAGTCGCGCCGTAGAATGAGGTTTCATTGGTCGACCCCATGGCAAACTCGTCCATATTGGTACGGCCGAGCGTTATCATGCCTTCGTCGAGCAGGTTTTGGACGACGGTGGCAGTGTAGGGAGAGACAAAGTTATCCAACATTTTGGAGCTGCACGCGCTGCGCCAGCCTGTTTGGCAGAAAATGTCTTTGTAGGCGATGGGTACGCCGGTAAGTGCGGTGGCGTTGCCTTCTGCGATACGTGCGTCGGCGGCACGGGCTTCGGCGAGGGTTTTGTCTTGGTCCAGTGTGATGTAGCCGTTGATTGCCGGATTCTGCGCAGTAATGGCGGCAAGATATTCGGTGGCCAGTTCGACGGCGGAGATTTGTTTGGATTGCAGCAGTTGGCTGGCTTGTTTGAGGGTGTATTGGGTCATGAGGGTCTTTCGGTTGAAAATAAGTGGAATTTTAAAGGGTTAATGGTGCAGGCTGCTTTTTTGGGCCGTCTGAAAATATCAGCCTATCAATTTTTGGTAAGTATCCGGTTGGTTGAGCTGCGTGGCAGAACGGTACAGCAGCGATTGTTCGTCATTTTCATCATAATCATCAATATAAAACGCAAACAGCAATATACCGTTTTCAGCGCGATTGCCGAACAGGCCTTCTTGGTCGCATTGTTGTAGTGCGGCTATCAGGGCTGTTTCGTGTTCGGTGCGTTTTTGCTGATAGATGTCGTCATCATCTAGATTTTCTATGCTGCGGTATCCAGCTTGGTAGAGCTCGCTTTGGTTTTTCAGCCAGTTATCTGAAGCATTCTGGATTTCGGTTTTGCCTTCATAAAGTGTGCATCTGCCATCCCAAATCGCCTGCAGGATGGTGCAATTTTTGTATTCTTTCTTGTACTTGGCAGCAAAGGCTGCTAAATCCTGATGGGTAATTGCGGCGTTGCCTACGGCAAAAAAGTCGTCCACCAGATAGAAATAATATGCGGCAATTTCTTTGCCTGCCTGTTCGACCTGCTGCTTGATGAGGCTGAAACATTGGCAGATGTGCTCGACGGCGGTATCGTGCAGGTTTTGTGTTTTGGGTGGCATGGGGTTCCTTTGGGTTTTCAGGTAGCCTTTCCTGCTTTGAGGCTACCTGAAAATTTTGCGGGCAGGTTTATTTGGCTGCGCTAACGTGGCCGCACACGGCTTGTACCATTTTGGCGGTGTGCTGCTCTTCGCCACCTACAGCGTTGAGTCCGTTGATGGTTGCTTCACTCAGTTCGGCAGGCTTGGTGTGGGGGCGGGTGTCTTTTAAACCGTTTAGACTGCCATCTGAATTGAACAAGGCCAGTGCGCTCATCACGGATTGGTGTTTACCTCTGCCGCAGAATACCCAGTCGGATACCAGCATATAGGGCTCTGGGCTGGTGCGTTGGGAGCGGTGGCGGGATATAACGGAATACCAGCCGCCGCCGAGGGCGTGGATGGTGTTGGGATAAAGATAGGCGGTGTAGGTGCCGTCGCCATCGCTTTGGTAGTTGTAGAGGCGCACGCCTTCGCCAAGCTTGGTTTGCGCCATGGCGGCAGCTTTGGGGTTGGCTTGGCGTTCGGCCGGACTGACTGCGGCGTGGGCGGTGGCGGTGAGAATACACAATAGGGCGGTAAGGAAGAGTTTTCTCATGATGTTTGCTCCGGGCTTGGTGTGCGTTTTGGCTTCACAGTAATTTGCGTTGCTCGTTTTAACTTCGTTGAAGTTTATGCTTTCAGGTAGCCTTTTTCAGGCTACCTGAAAATTATTCCTCAATCACTTGCGGCACGATATACAGGCGGTTGTGCACTTCGGGGGCAACGGCTTGGTATTCGGCGGCGTGGTCGGTTTCCGTTACTTGGTCGGTACGCAGGCGCAGCGCGAGTTCGTGCGGGTGGGTAATTGGTTCGACACCGTCGGTGCTCACGCTCTGCATTTGCTCTACCATGGCGAAAATGCCGTTGAGCTTGTCGAGAGTGGCGGCTTTCTCGGCTTCAGTTAGGCTTAAGCGCGAGAGGCGGGCGATTTTTTCAACGTCGGAAAGTGTAAGCGACATAAAAATTCCTTAAATTATGTTTAGCAAACAGCCCAATCTCAGGTATGATTACGCGTTTCTTTTGAGGCTGGCTTGCAAAGTTCGAATTATAGCCTAAAAGCCTGCCTCTCGGCACGGCATAAGAATAAGGCTGCACAAAGTAGCGCCGGCCTCTCCATGAGCTTGGTTTCTTTAAAGTATTCATCAGTATTCAAACACTAGGATTTAAAGCAATGTTCCGCTTTCTCACCCGATATTTCTCTAATGATTTGGCCATCGATTTGGGTACGGCCAATACTCTGATTTACATCAAAGGCCGCGGTATCGTTTTGGACGAACCTTCGGTGGTGGCACTGCCCAGTGATATAAACAATAATAAAAACGCCACGGTGGCGGTGGGCGCTGAAGCTAAGCGTATGCTGGGTCGTACGCCCGGTGGTATTCAGGCGGTACGCCCGATGAAAGACGGGGTGATTGCCGACTTTAATGTTACCGAAAAAATGCTCAAACACTTCATCCGCAAGGCAAACAACAGCCGCTTTGCTTCTGCACCGCGTATTGTGATTTGTGTGCCCTGCGGCTCAACCCAAGTGGAGCGCAAGGCGATTCACGATTCGGCACAGCAGGCTGGTGCGGCTTCGGTGAATTTGATTGAAGAGCCGATGGCTGCAGCCATCGGTGCAGGCTTGCCGATTGAAGAGCCGACTGGCTCTATGGTGGTGGATATTGGCGGGGGTACCACTGAAGTGGGCATTATTTCTTTGTCGGGTGTGGTGTATTCCCACTCCGTGCGCGTAGCGGGCGATGCGTTTGATGAAGCCATCATCAATTATGTGCGCCGCAACTACGGTATGCTGATTGGCGAAGCCACCGCCGAGGAAATCAAAAAAGCCATCGGTACAGCCTTCCCGGGTAATGCGGTGCGAGAAATTGAAGCCAAAGGTCGCAATCTGGCCGAAGGTATTCCGCGTGCTTTCACCATTAGTTCTAATGAGGTGCTGGAAGCCTTGGCCGAGCCGTTGAATCAAATCGTGCAGGCCGTGAAAAACGCCTTGGAGCAAACCCCGCCGGAATTGGGCGCGGATATCGCCGACCGTGGCTTGGTGCTCACAGGCGGCGGCGCGCTGCTCAATGGTTTGGACCGTTTGCTAGCTGAGGAAACCGGCCTGCCAGTGAGCATTGCTGAAGACCCGCTCACCTGCGTGGTGCGTGGCTCTGGTAAGGCGCTGGATTTAATCGGTAAGATGAATTCAGTGTTTGTGCCCAATCCTTAATTTTCATTCCGGCATCCCGTGCGCTGTAAAACTGGCGCGGGATGCCGATTGGTTTATTTTAATCAGACCTTCCTGCGCGGGGTCTTTAGTTTTCAGGTAGCCTGTATCCGCTTATGTCGCAAGAAATCAATTTTGCCAGCCCGATTATCAGTTCTGCCGGCAAGTTAGTGCTGCTGGGGATCGCCTCAATGGCGCTGATGGTGCTGGATAATCGTTATGCGGCATTGCAGCAGGCTAAATCTTATGTGGCCACCGGGCTTTACCCCCTGCAATGGGTGGCACGCCAGCCGGCAGAATGGGTGAGTGGAGGCGTGGCATTTATGCGCGATAAACGGCAAATGCTTGCTGAAAACACTCGTCTGAAAGAAGAAAACGCCCGCCTGAATATGCAGTTGCAGCTGCAAGCGCCTGCGGCACGTGAATTGAGTGAGCTGAAAACACTGAATCATTTGCAGCCGCTGCTCGCGCCCAAGGCAGTATTGGCAGAGATTGTGTCTAACGGCCGCATCCCACGTGCCGACCGCCTGCTGATTACTAAAGGTAGCAGCAGCGGAGTCCAGGTGGGTGATCCAGTCAGTGATGAAAAAGGCTTAATCGGCCAAGTGACTGCTGTACAGCCAGCCACGGCAGAAGTTACGCTGATTAACAACCGTCAGTCGGTGATTCCGGCGATGGTGGCTGAAAGCGGCGTGCGCACGCTGGTGTATGGGCGTGGTGAAACGCTGGATTTGCGTTATTTCCCGGTGTCGGCCGAACTGAAAGAGGGCGATTTGTTGGTTACTTCCGGCATCGACAGTATCTACCCGGCCGGTATTCCGATTGCCAAAGTAGCACATGCCGACCGCAATTCTGGCACGCCGTATTACCGTACTGAGCTAACGCCGGCGGCCAATTTGAGCAGCAGCAGTTATGTGCTGGTGATTCCGCAGAAGCCACAGGCGCCTGCAAGGCTACCTGAAACCGCTTCTGAGCCGCCAATCGAACAGGGGGCGCAGGAATAAGTATGTCTCCGATCTACCCGCTCAAAGAATCGATGCCCAAACGCTGGGTGGCATTCAGCTTTTTGCTGGTGCTGCTGGTTGATTTCATTCCGGTTGCTCCGCCCTGGGTATATCCTTTGCCCGATTTCACGCTGATTATGCTGGCGTATTGGCTGTTGCACAGGCCGCAGCTGATCGGTATCGGTGCGGCATTTTGCCTTGGCCTGTTGGTGGATATCGGCACAAACTCGCTGCTTGGACAGCATGGTTTGGCTTATAGCGTGGCTGCGTTTTTGATTGAACGTAACCGGCGGCAGATTGTGCTCAATTCTTTTGGCTGGCAGGCTATTGCGGTGGCCGGCGCCATGTTGGTTAGCCAATTGGTGGTTTTCTTGGTCAGTCTGTTTCAACAGCAGCCGTTTCCCTTGTGGCGGCTGTGGTTGCCTTCAGTTGTTACCGGCCTGTTGTGGCCGCAGTTGAACAATGTGATGCTCGCCATCGCCCACTACCGCCGTTCCCGCAAATGAAGTCGAGCCGTCATTACACGCCCGTTAAAGCGCCACCCCGTAGCCAGCGGAAAGATTATCTGCTGCGCTTGGTGGTGGCGTTTGCTATGGTTTTGATATTCTTTGGCGTGTTGGTGTGGCAGTTTGTGCGGCTTCAGGTAGCCCGGCACGAAGAATTTGTAGATAAGGCTGTTGCCAACCGCGTTTCCCTGATTCCCACTCCGCCGATTCGCGGCGAAATTACCGATGTGAACGGCGTGGTGCTGGCGCACAATTATCCGGCCTATTCGCTGGAAATCATTCCCAACGAGCTGGAAATGAAAGTGGAGGATTTGATACCGGCCTTGAGTCCGTACGTGGAAATCAGCGAGGCCGATGTGAAGCGCTTCCAGCGCTTCCGTGCCGAATCCCGCTCCTACGAACGCATTCCGTTAAAATTGAAACTGAGCACCGAAGAAGCGGCAAGGCTGGCGGCGGTATTGTTCCGCTTCAAAGGCGTGGAAGTAAACGCCCGTACCTTCCGCGAATACCCCTACGGCGGGCTCACCACCCATATTGTCGGCTATATCGGCCGCATCAGCGACAAAGACCGCGACCAGCTGGAAAGCGAAGACCGCTACGAGCTTTATCGCGGCACCACCCATATCGGCAAAATGGGCCTGGAAAACTTCTACGAACAGCAGCTGCACGGTATGCCCGGCTACCAGGAGGTGGAAAAAGACGCGCAGGGCAATATTGTGCGTACCCTGAAAACCTCTCCGGCCGTGAGCGGACAGACCCTGCGCCTGTCGCTGGATATCCGCATGCAACAGAAAGCCAGCGAATTGTTGGGCAACCGGCGCGGTGCAGTGGTAGCCATCGACCCGCAAACCGGCGGAGTGTTGGCATTAGTGTCGAAGCCGACTTACGATGCCAACCTGTTTATCGACGGCATCGACAGCGATACCTGGAAAAGCTTGAACGACGATTGGCAACGACCGCTCATCAACCGCGTTACCCAAGGACTGTATCCACCCGGCTCTACTTTCAAACCATTTATGGGCATGGCCGCGCTGCAAAGCGGGCAGATTACGCCTAACACCGTGCTGCCTGCGCCCGGGGCGTGGAGCATTCCCGGCAGCCGCCACCAGTTCCGTGATTCCGTACGCAGCGGGCACGGCTCGGCCAATTTGGGTAAGGCCATCCAAGTGTCATCCGATACCTTCTTCTACCGCCTGGGCTACGAAATGGGCATAGAAAAAGCTTATCCTTATTTGGCACATTTCGGCTTCGGTCAGCCTACGGGCATTGATTTGCCTAATGAATATAAAGGCATCCTGCCTAGCCCGGAATGGAAGGCACGGCGGTTTGCCAATTCGCGCAGCGAATCGGCTCGGCAGTGGAAGCCTGCCGATATGGTGACCATCAGTATCGGTCAAGGCTACAACGCCTACACGCCGCTGCAAATGGCGCACGCTACTGCTACGCTGGCCAACAACGGTGTAATGTACCGACCGCACTTAGTGCGTGAGTTTATCGATCATCAAAAGCAAACCCGTATTTTGGTGGGTACCCAGCCCAGCGCCACCCTGCCGTTCAAGCCGGAGTATTTCGCTTTTGTGAAGCAGAGTATGGAGCGCGTGTTGCGCCCGGGCGGCACGGCCTGGCGTGTGGGTGTGGGGCTGAAATACAGCATGGGCGGCAAAACAGGTACGGCGCAGGTGGTGCAGATTCGGCAGGGCGCATCGTATAACGCGGCCGCGCTGGCCGAACGCCACCGCGACCATGCTTGGTTTATTGCTTTTGCGCCGGCAGATAATCCGAAAATAGCCATCGCCGTGCTGTTGGAAAACGGCGGCTGGGGCGCGAATGCCGCGCCGATTGCCCGCCAGCTGGCCGACTTCTACCTGCTGCAGCTGCAGGGTGAAAACGGCAAAAATCTGCCGTTGCCCAAGCCCTCTGTGCCGGGAGATGGCGCGATGAGTCAGGCTGAGTATCCGCTGATTCACGCTCAAGCAGCACGCACCCTGTCTGCTTATAGGGCGGTTTCAGGTAGCCAGCCGGCTGCCGCATCCGAGGTTCGATAATATGCAACACCCGTCTGAACACGCTATCCGCCGCTACTGGCGGAAAATCTGGGATCCGATGGATATGTGGCTGTTCTACAGCATGCTGGCTATCTATGTGATGAGCCTGTTTTTGCTGTATTCGGCCGATGGTCAGAGCATCGGCCAGCTGGAAAATAAAACTCTGCACACGATAGTAGGCTTTGTGCTGCTATGGTGTATTGCCCGTACACGGCCGCAGGTGCTGAGTAACTTCGCCATTGTGCTGTATGGAGTGAGTCTGCTGATGCTGGTGGGGGTACATTTTTTCGGGGTGATTGTGAACGGCTCGCAACGCTGGCTGAATTTGGGTATTATTCGCTTGCAACCCTCTGAATTGATGAAAATTGCGCTGCCGATGACGGTGGCGTGGTATCTGCAACAGCACGAAACGGAGCTGGGCTGGCAGCATTACTTGGCTGCATTGGTGCTGATAGCTGTGCCGGGCTTCCTGATTTTGAAGCAGCCTGATTTGGGTACAGCCGTGCTGATTATGGCGTCTGGTCTGTTTGTGATATTTTTTGCCGGGTTGCCGTGGCGGGTAATTGCGGTGGCCATGGTCGGTTTTTTTGCTTCACTGCCGCTGCTGTGGCAATACGGCATGCACGACTACCAGCGTACCCGTGTGCTGACCCTGCTCGATCCGACTAAAGATCCGCTCGGCGCGGGCTACCATATCTTGCAGTCGATGACTGCCATTGGCTCCGGCGGCGTGTGGGGCAAGGGCTGGCTCAACGGCACGCAAACGCATCTTGATTACATCCCGGAATCCACCACCGATTTCATCTTTGCTGTGTATGGCGAGGAGTTTGGCCTTATCGGCAATCTCTTGCTGCTGACGGTGTACACCATCATGCTGGGGCGCGGCCTCTATATTGCCGCCAAAGCCCCCACGCTCTACAGCCGAACCTTGGCTGGTGCGCTGACTATGACGCTGTTTTGCTATGTGTTTGTGAATATGGGTATGGTGAGCGGTATCCTGCCGGTAGTGGGTGTGCCGTTGCCGCTGGTGAGCTACGGCGGCACGGCCACGCTTTCTATCATGATCATTGTGGCCATGCTGATGGGCATCAGTAACCAGCAGAGTAAGATGTAGGGCGGCGGAGGCTACCTGAAAAAGGCTACCTGAAATTTCAGGTAGCCTTTGTTATGGATGGGGTGGTTGCCGAGAAGGATGGCGATATGTGTGTTGAATTTGCAATATATTTGACCTGATACGGCATCTAGCCATGGCAAAGCTTTTGCCACCCGTATAGAATGGCGGCAGTTCTCCGGCCGATGCCGGGGTTATTCTTTTTGGCTGTTTGGAAATAAGTATTTCAGCTTCATGGAAGCAAGCGTTTTCAGGTAGCCTTGGCCACAGAAAGAGCATAATGAAGAAAACGGTTTTGTTGGTTATTGATACCCAGCAGGCATTACTGGATATGGGTGCTTATCGCGGGGCAGAAATGTTGGATGCCATTGGTCGAATGTTGCTTGCAGCTCGCACACACGGGCGTGAAGTCATCTATGTTCGGCACAATGAGGCGGATTCGCCCTTTGCACCGAACTCACCCGGTTGGCAGATTGCTGCCGCCGTTGCACCGCAGGTCGGTGAGAAAGTAGTGGATAAATGGTATAGCAGTGCTTTTCGTGATACGGATTTGCTGGATTATCTGCATGATAACGGAGTGGAGCGCTTAGTGGTGGTTGGCATGATGACTGAGTACTGCGTGGAAACCACAGTGCGGGCTGCCGGCGATTTGGGCTTTGAAGTGATTTTGCCGGAAGGGGCCAACAGCACGCTGGATAATGGCCGCTGGTCGGCTAAAGAGCTGTATGAACACCATAATTTCGATATTATGCGCGGTCGTTTCGCAGCCATGCCGAGTGTAGATGAAACTGTGGCGCTGTTGTCTGACTGATTTGATGTTTAACGAGAGAAAAGATGATTACTCATATTTTATATTTGTTTACTGGTTTGATTGTTTTAAATAATCCATTGATTGCGCTTGGTTATTTTGTGGATAAGACGGCAGGCTTCACGCTGAAGGAACAGCGCAAAACTGCACGCCTGGTGTCGATTAGTGCGTTTATTTGCATGGTGGTAGCCGGAGTGATTGGCACCCCGTTGTTGAAAGTTTTGGGCATTGGTATTCCGGCCTTCCAAATTGCCGGTGGTATTTTGGTGTTTGTGATTGCCATGAATCTAATGGGCGGTGATGATGACCCGGTAAAGCCAAAATTAAATCAGGAAAATTCTAGCCTGCCGCCGGAAAAACAGTTTACTTTTGCCGTGGTGCCGATGGCTACACCGATTATCGTCGGCCCGGGTGGGTTTTCCATTGTGATTATTTACAGCAGTCGCGTGGAAAATTGGCAGGGCGCATTGGAATTGTTGATTGCCGGCTTTATGGTGGGGGTTGCCTGCTATTTGCTGTTGTTTGGTTCTGTTCGGTTGAGCAAGTGGCTTGGTAATGCCGGTATTAAGATCATCAACCGTGTATCCGGCTTGCTGCTGGCTGCTATCGCTGTGGAGATCGTTTTGGCCGGTTTGCGTGGTTTGTTCCCGGCCTTGAAAATGATGAGTTAAGCTTGATGATGGCAATAAGGCAAATTTAGCCATATTACGATAAGTGGTGTCTGATGATGGGTGTTCGCTTCCTATCAGCTGATTTAGGGTACAATTCCGAGCGCTGTACTCTTCATTTTCTGACTCTTTAAGTTTGGAGACTGTTATGCCTCAATTGTCCGACGTACAAATTGCTCAAGCCGCTTCCATCAGGCACATCGATGAAATCGCCGCCAAGCTCGGCTTGAAGCCGGAACAACTAGAGCATTACGGCAAATATAAAGCCAAGATCAATCCGGATGATGCATTCAGGCTACCTGAAAAACGGGGCAAGCTTATTTTGGTAACCGCTATCAGCCCTACACCTGCCGGGGAAGGGAAAACGACAGTCACCATTGGTTTGGCCGATGCGCTCAACCGGATCGGTAAAAATGCCGTTATTGCCTTGCGTGAGCCCTCGCTCGGCCCGGTGTTCGGCATCAAGGGCGGGGCAGCCGGTGGCGGCTATGCTCAAGTGCTGCCAATGGAAGACATCAACCTACACTTTACTGGCGATTTCCATGCTATTGGTGCAGCAAACAATCTTTTGGCTGCCCTTATCGACAATCATATCCACCATGGTAATGCGCTCAATATCGATCCAAAACGGATTCTGTGGCGGCGTGCAGTGGATATGAATGACCGTTATTTGCGTAATATTATCGGCGGGTTAGGTAAAACTGCCGATGGTGTGATGCGCGATGATGGTTTTGATATAACTGTTGCTTCCGAAGTGATGGCTGTATTCTGTTTAGCCAAGGATATTACCGACCTCAAGCAGAGGCTGGGTAATATGTTGGTGGCGTATACAAAAGATGGTAGCCCGGTGTATGCACGCGATTTGAAAGCACAGGGCGCAATGGCGGCGTTATTAAAAGATGCCATTAAACCTAATCTTGTTCAAACCATTGAAGGTACACCTGCTTTTGTGCATGGCGGTCCGTTCGCCAATATTGCCCACGGTTGCAATTCAGTTGTCGCCACGCGTTTGGCTTGTTATCTGGCCGATTATGCTGTTACCGAAGCCGGGTTTGGTGCGGATTTGGGTGCAGAGAAATTTTGCGACATCAAGTGCCGATTGTCCGGTTTGCGGCCGGATGTTGCAGTGGTAGTAGCTACCGTGCGGGCATTGAAATATAACGGAGGCTTATCAAAAGATGAGTTGTCCGGTGAAAATCTGACTGCACTGGAAAAAGGTTTACCCAATCTGTTGCGCCATATTGATAATCTGAAAAATGTGTTTGGCTTGCCGGTGGTGGTGGCGCTCAACCGATTCAGTGCTGATACTCAGGCCGAATTGAATTTGGTGGCAGAAGCCTGTCGGCAGCGTGGTGCGGAAATATCATTTACCGATGTGTGGAGTAAGGGTGGTGCCGGTGGTGAGGATTTGGCGCGTAAAGTAGCTACTGCTGTCGAACAAACATCTGCACAATTTAGCTTCTGTTATGAAGTAGAGCAAAGTATCCCAGAAAAAATCCGCATGGTTGCGCAGAGAGTTTATGGTGCAGACGACGTGGATTTCAGCGCGGAGGCGCTGACCGATATCGCTAATTTGGAAAGATTGGGATGGGACAAGTTGCCCGTTTGTATGGCAAAAACGCAATATTCATTCAGTGATAATGCTAAGTTGCTGGGCGCACCACAAGGTTTCCGCATCATTGTGCGCGGGCTGACTTTGTCTGCTGGAGCAGGGTTTATTGTGGTGCTGTGCGGTAATATGATGAAAATGCCAGGTTTGCCAAAAGTGCCGGCTGCAGAGCGAATTGATGTGGATGACGATGGGGTAATTAGCGGATTGTTCTGAATAGTTTCAGTGTGAAAGAATTCATGGCCGGGTATTGCCCGGCTATTTTTTTGTGCAAGTAGTTTTCAGGTAGCCAGTGGTTGGTTGTATTTGTGCTAGGTAAATTTCATTTCA